>CAZJMI010000036.1:0-4166 GCA_964547305.1 uncultured Gammaproteobacteria bacterium | reverse complement strand
AATCCTGCCAAATAATATCTAATGGCCAAATAGCCATGGGCACATGCTTCACCGCGTGTGCCCGTTTTTTTATCAAAATTTTGCCAGGTAAATGTTGTGGCGCCAGGCTGTGCTATTTTGTGCGCCGAGCGGGTCTACCGCGAGCCGGCAGCTCAAATTTTCCGTAGCGTAGTGTCTCTTTGGAGCGGAAAATTTGAGCGCGTTGGCGGCGAGGCAGGTCGCAACAGCAAACAAAATAGCACAGCCCGAGCCATTCCCGCCATTGACCAATCCCCCTGCATTTGCTACCATTCTAGAGAATTATTAACTCTTAATTTATGCTTACACGCAAGAAACTTTGGTATTCCTTGGGCGGTATCGCGGTACTGACCGTTTTTTGTGCCCTGGTTGTCTGGCCGCGAGTCCCTGGCAACAATTCCGTCTCCCAATGGTTTTCTAATTGGAAGTTTCACTTGGGTCTCGACCTGCAAGGTGGCACCCACTTGGTCTACCAAGCCGACACTTTGAGCATCCCCGCCGCCGACCGCGCTGATGCCCTCAACGGCGTCCGCGATGTCTTGGAGCGCCGCATCAATGTTTTTGGCGTTTCCGAGCCCGTAGTTCAAACCAACAAAGTCGGTGAAGATTGGCGCGTGATTATAGAACTCCCAGGCGTCAAAGATGTCAACAAAGCTATCGCCAATATCGGCGAGACCCCCATCTTAGAATTTAAGGAGCAAAATACCACCTCCGAATCCGAGGACCAAGAGCAAGTCGAAGCCGCCGCCGAGTCAGCCTTAAAACAAATTCTGGTCGCGCCGAAAGATTTTGATTCTATCGCCCGCGCCCAGCAAGATTCTGCCGCTGCCACCTTTACGCAAGAGGACTATAAGTTTAAAGATGAATTGCCGCAAGCTCTGGCCGATACTATTTGGAATTACCCTGCCGGAAAAATTACTCCGCAAATTGTCGCCGGCAATGACGGCTATATGGCCATCGACTCACAAGTCGTTCCTATGGACGGATTTTTTATCGCGCAAGTCATCGACAAAAAGACTGGCGTCGAACGCCAAAACAATCAAGAAAAAGAGGTGCAAGCCTCGCATATTCTCATCAGCTACAAAGGCGCGCAAAGCTCTCCCGCTACCCGTAGTAAAAAAGAAGCACAAGAATTAGCAGCGGTCATTGATCAAAAAGCTAAAGAGTCTGATTCCGATTTCTCCATGCTCGCCAAGGCCAATAGTGATGACCCCAGCGTGATTGATAACGCAGGCGAATTGGGATTTTTCACCCATGACAAAATGACTCCCGCCTTTGCCGATGCCGCCTTCAGTATGGAAAAGGGGCAGGTATCTGACGTTATCGAGACTGAATTTGGTTTTCATATTATCAAAGTCACTGACGTCAAAGAGCCCAGCTCCTCCACCACCATCGAAGACCAAATAAAATATTCCTACCTTTTTTATCAAACCACAGTTGACCCCTGGAAGGCGACCGGCCTATCCGGCAAAAATCTCAAAAGCGCCACTGTTGAATTTGACTCCACTACCGGCCAACCGCGCGTGGCTCTCAACTTCGACGACGAAGGCAAACAGCTCTTCGCGGATATCACTACCCGCAATGTTGGCAAGCCAGTCGCTATATTTCTGGATGGTCAAAGTATCAGCCAGCCGACCGTGGAAGAGTCCATTACCGATGGCAGCGCCGTAATTTCCGGCCGTTTCACCAACACTGAAGCCAACCAATTAGCGCAAAGACTGCGTGCCGGCGCCCTGCCCGTACCCATTTCTCTCTTGAGTCAGCAAAATGTTGGCCCGTCATTGGGCAAAATCTCCCTGGATAAAAGTCTTTACGCCGGCATTATCGGTATTATTTTGGTAGCCATATTTATGCTGTTATATTATCGTTTCCCGGGTTTATTGGCCGTTCTAGCTTTGGCCGTTTACGGACTTTTGAACTTAACTATTTTTGAAACCCTACCGGTCACCTTAACCTTGGCGGGTATAGCCGGTTTCATCTTATCTATCGGCATGGCCGTTGATGCCAACGTTCTTATCTTTGAACGCTTCAAAGAAGAACGCCGTGCCGGCAAACCAATCTCCGAGGCCGTCTCTGAAGGCTTCCACCGCGCCTGGCCATCCATTCGTGACGGCAATGTCTCTACTCTTATCACCTGTGTCATCCTGTATTATTTCGGCAGCTCTCTCATCCGTGGTTTTGGGCTGACACTAGGCATCGGTGTTTTGACTAGTATGTTTACTGCCATTACTGTCACCCGCGTGCTGATGCTCCTGACCGTCGAAACCCCTCTCAAAAAATGGGATTGGCTCTGGGGCGTGCGTAAAAATAAAAATCTCTAAATATTCAAATATATGCTTAACATCGTTCAATCTCGCAAAATCTGGTTCGTAGTCTCGGGTCTACTCTGTCTTCTAAGCATTGCCAGCCTCATTATCTGGGGACTCAATCCCGCCGTGGACTTTACCGGCGGCTCCTTGTTGGAAGTTCAGTTCAAACAAACTGTTCCTGCTTCCGTGGCCGACATTCAAACCACTCTCTCCGGTCTTAATCTAGGCGATATTTCTGTGCAAATCGCGGAAGATAATAATGCCATCATCCGCTCCAAGCCTTTAACCGAAGACCAGCATCAATCCGTTTTATCCGCCCTTAAGTCTGCCTATTCTTCCGTCGCTCCCGAAGAAATCGAGGGCTTGCCCTTAGGCGATGTCATTCAAGAAAACCGCTTTGAATCAGTCGGGCCGACCATCGGCCAAGAAATGCAAGCCAAAGCCAAATGGGCCATCACTCTAGCAGTTATTATGATTATTCTCTACGTTGCTTGGGCCTTCAGAAAAATATCCAAAGTCGTCTCTTCGTGGAAATATGGCGTCGGGGCTATCGTCGCCCTCCTGCATGATATCCTCATCGTCGCCGGAGTTTTCGCGGTCTTGGGGCATTTTGCCGGTTTCGAGGTGGACGTACTCTTTATCACCGCCCTGCTTACCGTTTTGGGCTACTCGGTCAATGACACCATCGTCGTCTATGACCGTACTCGTGAAAATCTTCACAAGCATCCCGGCGTCAGTTTTGCCGACACTGTCAATCGCAGCGTTAATGAAACTCTAGCTCGCTCCATCAATACCGTTTTCACCACCCTTATCGTTTTGGCTGCCGTCTTTATTTGGGGCGGCCCCAGTATCAAACACTTCATACTGGCCCTCATTATCGGTATCGTCAGCGGCGGATATTCTTCCATCTTTGTCGCCAGTAACTTGTTGGTCAGTTGGGAGCGTTGGTCTACTGCCCATCGTCTGAAAATGCGCGGGAGATAAAATTAAATTCAGCCAACTAACATCTTGCTCTTTACAATTTAAACCCTAGGAGGCCCTAAAATGGGTAGAACGCTATTCGAAATGCGCGCTGACGATCCGCGTGCCATGGAAATCACTTCCGACATTGCCAGTCTGTTCTTGGCAAACAACATCGTCCTTCTGGATGAACTCATGAAAGAAACAGCCAAGATGGAATCAGAGTTAGGCTGGGAAAAGGATGCAGATTCAATAACGCGGTTTTTGAGTACTATCGCTGTACTCCCGAGCTTTAGTCTCATCCACATGCTACCGCGGACTCTCTACGGTGGTTGCTTCCATAATCAGCCGCGACACATTACTATCCTTCATGGCCTAGTGGTTCTCATTCGACCCAGACCCGGCACCAGTGGCGGATATTATCATCGCCGGCATGTCTATGGCGAAGTTATCAAAATCGAATCTAACGAGCCATACCTTTTCTTTCGGCTCAACGATGAGTTCGATGACACACCCAAAGACGCGCTACTGCTGACAAGCTACACCAAGCCGACCGAGGAAATCCAAACCGGTGCCTGGCGACCCTTCGTCAAACTCCTACAACTAGCTGCCGCCAACCCCGATCAAACCATCGCTTGGGATGTTATTGCCCGCGAGCTCGATCTCGCGTAAAATTAATATTTGCAGCGCATTACTTAAAAAGCGCGCCCCCGAGGCGCGCATTTTTTTACATTTTTTACTTTTTATCCTTTTGTCCCGCTTACCACACGCCGTAAATAAAAATGACCAGTAAAATGGTGACGATGATAACTATAAACATAATTTATATTTTCTCCACCTTCTGCCCCCGCGCCGTATCTTCTACGCTCCACCCCAGTT
>CAZJMI010000035.1:0-8979 GCA_964547305.1 uncultured Gammaproteobacteria bacterium | reverse complement strand
CCCAAGCGGAAATTTATCGATAATTACAAGGATACGCTGCAGACAACTTTGAATATGCGTAGTTTTCCTAAACGGGGAAAGTGGCCATTGACAGTGACTTTCGCGGTGGGTGGCGCGGCGGCGCAAAAGGAATTGGGAGCAAAGATTGTATGTAATTTAGCTAAAGAGATCAAGCGCAAAAAGATGCGGGTGTTCTTGATTGCGGGCGTGCACCGTGAGGTTAAGGTTTATTTCGAAAAACGGGTGGCGGAGTGCGGCTTGAAACAATATTTGGGCAAGGAAATAAGGATTTTATATGAACCGGACAAGCAGATGTATATTAAGAAGTTTAATCAATGGCTGCGGCAAACTGATATTTTGTGGACTAAGCCATCGGAATTGAGTTTTTATTGCGCGTTGGGGTTGCCGATTATTATTTCCGAGCCGATCGGTTCACAAGAGGTTTTCAACCGCGGATTTTTAATTGATTTGGGCGCCGGGATAGCGCAAGATGATATTCGTTACGTGTGCGAGTGGCTGTTCGACTGGATTAATAATGGTCGCTTGGCGGAGGCGGCGGTGCAGGGGTTTTTGGAGGCGCCGAAAATGGGGGTTTATAATATAGAGAAAGTTATATCCAAGCAGTTGAGCGAAATGCGCAAGGTTAAAACTATTACTAATTACTAGTAAAATATGTGGCTAATTGTCGCCGTAGCGGGTTTTTTCTTTCTAGCGATTGCCGCGGCCAGCGATAAGTTTGTTTTAACAAAGTCACGGATAGTGCCGGTGTCATACGCTTTTTATGTGTGCGCGCTAGGGGGTATGATTAGCAGTGTGATGTTGTTTTTTGGTGGGTTTAGTGTGCCGCAGGGCTGGGTGATATGGGCGCCTTTATTGGGGGCGGGGGTGAGTTTTTATCTAGGCCTATATTTTGTCTATCGAGCGGTTAGAGAACATGAAGTTTCGCGGGTGACTCCTTTAGTAATCAGCTTAACTCCGCTGGCGGTGTTGGTTTTCTCTTTGATGTTGGGTCTGGGAAGTGTCGGTTGGATGCATATGTTGGGGGCGGGGTTGCTATTGGTGGGCAGCTATTTTTTGTCACAGGTGGGCGCGCAACGCAATCAGTTGGAGGGGCTTAAAACTTGGGCACCGATAATTTTGGCGGTTTTGATGTTCGCGCTAACCAATACGTTGAGTAAAGTTATATATAACCAAATAGATTTTGTAAACGCGTTTGTGTGGATTCGGTGGGTGTCTCTGGTAGGCGCGGTTATAGGCACGACAGTGATGAATGGTTGGGGTGAAGTGTTTTATCGACCGGCCCCGGCGGTGGGTGAATGGCAAAAAATTTATCGGCGTGTCAAATGTTTAGCACAGCATTACACGGCGAGGTTATTGTCGCCGATTTGTGATTTGGAGAATTATTGGCAGAAGAAGGAACGACGGGGCTGGGTGGTATTATTGATCGGACAAAGCGCGGGAGCCCTGGGAACGGTGTTGGTACAGTACGCGATCAAGCTGGGAAATGTTTTTTTGGTGACGGCTTTAAATGGATTGCAGTTCTTTTTTATAATTGTGCTGATGTATCTGCTGACTAGGTTTTGGCCGAAAGTGCTCAAAGAAGATGGCCGTCAAGGGTCGGTGGCACAAAAAATATTGTGGAGTTGTGTGTTGATTTTAGGTATGGCTTTTATTGTTTGGTAAAATGAAAAAACGCAAAATAAAAATTTGGTGGAAGAAAAATTGGAAGTGGTTGCTGCCGGTGGTGGTCGTGGTGGTGGGCGGCGTGATTTGGTTTTATAGCGCGAATTGCAATCGAGGAAAGGAGCCGGAATGGGGGATTAATTTTAGTCAAAAATACGCGGCCTGGTTAAATAACGGTGATTGGCAACAGGTGTATTTGCAAATTTTGGATAATTTCAAACCTAAAAAAATGCGTCTGATGGCGTATTGGGATGTGGTGGAGAAATACCCCGGACAATTTAATTTCAGCGAGCTGGATTGGCAGTTGAGACAAGCGGAAGATTATGACACGGAAATTGTGCTGGCGATTGGATATAGGGTGCCGCGTTGGCCAGAGTGCCATATACCGACCTGGGCACAGAAATTAAGCACGGAAGAACAGCAGGCGGCGACTTTGGGTTTATTAAAGAAAACCGTGGAGCGCTATCGGGATAAAAAACAGATCATCGGGTGGCAGGTGGAGAATGAGCCGTTTTTTATGCAAAGTTTCGGGCTATGCCCGCCGGTGGACAAGGATTTTTACAAAAAAGAGGTAGCCTTCGTACGTTCGTTGGATGAACGGCCAATTTATGGCACAGAGAGTGGTGAATTGTCTACATGGACAGGGACGGCTGGGACGGCAGACTACATAGGTACCAGTATTTATCGGGTGGTGTGGAGTCCATTTTTCGGGTTTTTTACTTATCCCATCCCCCCGGCTTATTATTATTTTAAAACGCAGATAGTAAAGAGTTTCTATCCGGTTAAAAATGTGGTGGTGAGTGAGATGCAGATGGAGCCATGGTTGCCAGGGACATCAGTATGGGACACGTCGGTAGAAGAGCAGCTGAAGATTTTGGGGCCGGGGCAGTTTGAGAAAAATATTAATTACGCGCGGCGGACGGGATTGTCGCCGGTATATCTATGGGGTGCGGAATGGTGGTATTGGTTAAAACAGAGAGGCTATTCACAGATATGGAATACGGCCGAGAAACTGATGACGGAGTAGAGAATCCGTGTCTTGTGAAGTTAATTTGGCCCCCTTGCTTGTCTCGAAGACCCGCGTGCCAGCCCCCAGCGTGGGCTGGTCGCTCCCACTCGGGCTCGCTCGTCCGCCCAAGGGCGGACACCCTGCCCGCTCGCCCTGCGTGAGGGTCTTCTCTGACAAGCAAGGGGACTGCCATAATTTTATACTCGCTTGTCTGCGGCGGGTAGGTAGTAGGCCTGCTGCGGGATTCAGCTCTTGCTAAAACACCTTAAAATGCTAGAATAAGCGGAATATACGGGGCGTGGCTCAGCTGGTCTAGAGTGCCGGGCTGGGGGTCCGGAGACCGCGGGTTCGAATCCCGCCGCCCCGACCAAGATGAAATAAGATTTAAAATATGCAATTAATTGATAGAAACATCTCTGTAGAGGAATTAAAGATCGCGTCCCAAAAAATGTTTGACGGATTAGTTAAGGCCGTAGTTGATATTGAAAGAAAAATTATGGTAGTGGACGCGGATATGCACGCCGATGAAGAGGAGTTTTTATTGGAAAAGGGGTCGCAACAAAATGATTTATGGGGTATTAATATCTATCCGGCGCTGGATGGCGAACAAAGGATTGAGTTTGATTCCATGATAAATATACGGCCGGCTTGGGGCAATCGTTCGCGGGGAGTGGATGATCCCGCTATTCGGGAAAAAATTATTCAAATCGTCAATAATTTTATCACTATATGACCTTTCAGCATGCCGAACAAGCCGCCGGCAAATGGAACCAGCGCAGTTTAATAGAGCAAATGGCGAATATTGGCAGCGAGATTTTTCGTACTATCAGCTGGCGGGATAAGGGCAATGCGGAATATTCGCAAGCGGCTTTTTATCGCGCCCTGGAATTATTTGACCTGACGAAAGCCGACCCGAAAAATATTCATCGGCTTAAAGAGGTTTGCCGCGCGCGAGAGCTGGCGGTAGATTATTTTTTTGGGGATAATGTCTATCATTCTGACGATGATTTTTGGCAAAGGTATTTTTACTATTTTAATTATGCCGCGCGGATAGGGCGGGGGGTCTAAAGCTTATGGTTAATTCTCAAAAACACATAGAGGTAAGCGCAAAGATAGTTTTTCGCCACAAGGGGCGATTTTTGTATCATAGAACAAAAGATGGTGCGCGAGATGTGCCGGGAGGGCATATAGAATTTGGGGAGACGATTTTTGAAGCGTTGAAGAGAGAATTAAAAGAAGAGCTCGGTTTTATTTTGAAGAAAGAGCCGAAATTAATGTACGCTTGGACGTATTTCCCGAGAGATAAAAGCGCGCACAGGGTTTATTTGGTTTATTTATTGGACATTCCAAAAATGTTAGCGTTTAAGCATCAAGAACTAGACGATCTAGAGTTTATCTGGCTTAAAAAAGATGAAATTAAGGCGCAGAAGTTTCTACCGGAAATGGAAAGATATCTTTTGAAGGCGGTAGATTTTTAGGGTCAGGGCTTGGGTATGAATCGGTCCGCGGGATTTTTGGCGCTTAGCGCAAGGGGCGCTTTTTTGCTTTGTTAAAACCTGCTAAAATAAATTGATAGTAAGTCAATTTAACATTGGTGGACAAACAAAACATTATTCAGCAGTACGCGGCTTTGACCGGTGAAAAAGCTTTGAAAAAGTCAAAGTCTTCTTTGCGTGGGCTGACCACCAAAGAAGCAAAACGACGCTTGCGCCAGTATGGACTAAACGTTTTAATTGAAGCTATTAAGCCTAGTGTTGTTTGGGAGTTTTTAGCGCACTTTAAAAGTCCGTTAACGATAATTTTAATTATCGCTACCATTATCTCGGCGGTTTTTGGTGAAGCGATGAACGCGATGGTTATTGGGGCGATAGTTTTTTTGAGTGTGGCATTAGAATTTTTAGAAGAACACCACGCCAATAGCGCGGCGCAAAAACTTAAACAGCATTTACATAGTGTGACTACGGTTGTGCGCGATGGCAAACAGCAGGATGTGTCGAGTAGTCATATTTGCGTGGGGGATATTATTTTTCTTAATGCGGGCGATTTAATTCCGGCTGACGCGCGGATAATTAAGTGTAAGAATTTTTTTGTTAATCAGGCGGCTTTGACGGGGGAGTCTTTCCCGGGAGAAAAAAGCGTACGACCCATTAAAAAAACTCGCGTGTCGTTGGACGAGCTGGACAATATAGTTTTTTCCGGCACTAATGTGGTTAGCGGTACAGCGACGGTAATGGTAATTGCTATAGGGAAAGACACGGAATTTGGTAAAATCGCCGATACGCTGGAGTATAAAACAGAAAAAAGTGACTTTGAAATTGGGGTCGGCCGTTTCGGTTTTTTAATTATGAAAGTGGTATTGGTGCTGGTTTTGCTGATTTTCTTTCTCAATGCTTTGATCAACCATTCTATTATTGACTCTTTCTTATTCGCCTTGGCGATTGCCGTGGGGGTGACACCAGAGCTGTTGCCGGTAATTATGTCGGTGACAATGACCAAGGGATCTCAAAGAATGGCCAAAAAGGGTGTGATTGTAAAAAAGATGGCGGCGATTCCCAATTTGGGCGGGATGAATATTTTATGTGTCGATAAAACTGGTACGCTTACCGAGGATTGTATTTCCGTCGTACGTTATACCGACATAGATGGGCATGAAGATGAGCGGGTTTTGGCGCGCGCGTATTTGAACAGCTCATACCAGACGGGAGTGACAAACCTTTTAGAGCGGGCGATTTTGCAGTTTAAGACGATAACATTAAAGGGCTATAGTAAAATTGATGAGATTCCTTTTGATTTTAATCGGCGAATCATGAGCGTAATTGCTGATAGCCCTGATGGTCGCATTTTGGTGGCCAAGGGCGCGCCGGAAGAAATTTTGAAGTGCTGTGTGACGGTGAATGTGAAGGGTAAACAAGTCGATTTACAGGGAGAAGTTTTGCGTCGCGCGCAAACGCAATATGAAAAATTCAGCGCAGAAGGTTTCCGGGTGTTGGCGATTGCTGAAAAAATGGTGGATGGGGCCAAAAAAACTTACATAAGCGCGGATGAAGAGCGGATGAATTTACTGGGCTTGGTAGCATTTTTGGATCCACCCAAAAAAGATGTTAAGGAGGTTTTGAAAATTATAGAAGATAACGGCGTGGAAATAAAAATTCTTACCGGCGATAATGAGCTGGTGGCGCGTAAAATTTGCGAGGAGGTGGGCTTGGGGGTCGGGGGAATGGTATTGGGTAAAGATATAGATAAAATGTCAGATCTCGCGTTACGAAGATTGGCGGTAAAAACTACGTTGTTCGCGCGTTTTTCGCCGGAACAAAAAAATCGCGTGATTAAGGCCTTGCGATTTGACGCGCACGTGGTGGGGTATTTGGGTGATGGGATTAATGACGCTTTGGCGCTTAAAACTTCGGATGTGGGAATTTCGGTAGCTAAAGCGGTTGATGTGGCGCGGGAGGCGGCGGATGTTATTTTGACAGAGAAGAGTTTGAGGGTTTTAAATGATGGAATTATGGAGGGACGGAAGACTTTTGGTAATACGATGAAATATATTATGATGGGCCTAAGTTCCAATTTTGGAAATATGTTCAGCGTGTTGGCGGCGGTTTTTTTCTTGCCATTTTTACCGATGTTACCGGCACAAATTTTATTGAACAATTTAATTTATGATTTTTCGCAATTAACATTACCGAGCGATAATGTGGACGCGGATTGGATAAAGAAACCGCGGCGTTGGAGTATGAAATTCGTGAAAAGATTTATGTTATTTTTCGGGCCGATAAGTTCATTTTATGATATTTTGACTTTTGTGGTGTTGTTTGTGGTATTCCAAGCGCCAGCAGCTACTTTTCAAACGGGTTGGTTTATTGAGTCATTGGCGACACAAACTTTAGTGATTCATATTATCAGGACGCGACAATTGCCGTTTGTTAAGAGCACGGCTAGCAAGGCCCTGTTGATTAGCACAATCGTGTGCGTAGTCGTCGGTTGGTTGATTCCGCTGACTTTTGTCGGGCGGTGGTTTAATTTCACACCGCTGCCGTGGTATATTATGGCAACAATGGTTGGGATTGTGGTTTTGTATCTGTTGACAGTAGAGGCGACCAAAAGGATTTTTTATCGGCGGTATGATTTTGATACTAAATAAATTGAATTAGTAGGCGTGAAATCCACAATAAATTTGGCCGAGTCATTAAAAGGGGTTATAATATAAAGATAGAGATTTAAAATTGAATTAAAATCTATGCGTAAAATTATGATGTTCGGGGCGTTGGTTGTCTGTTTGGTTGTTTTAGCCAATGGTTGCGACAACGACGATGAAAGGAAAAGTCAGATCGGGAATGAACGCCCGCCAGAGAATTATGTAGAACAACCGGTTGAAACCAAAGTTGTTCCCGCTTCCGCGCCCGCTAAACCGGTGCCTGCCCCAGCAAAAGTACAGCCAGTCGCGCCGGTGCCAGTCCCGAAGGTAGAAAAGAAGGTCTGTAATATCACCAAAGATGTGCGTAATGAGTATTGTGGAGTTAAAGTAAGTGCTTACCAGTGTAAATGTGCTTTTCATGGCGAGTATTGCGACAAGGCGGGGATGAGCCAGGATCAGGCTTATCAAACTACCATGCAGGGCTTTAACGCTTGGGTGGCCGGTTTAAACGCGGCTTGCGAGGTGGCGCAGTAATTTCAATGGCATTTAGTTTTAATAATTAGCAGCTAATTTTAAATTTTATGGGTAAAGTTCCATTTTGTATAAATGGCGTGATTCGCGAGGCCTTTGGGTTGATGAAGAAGAACTTTTTTATGTATTGCGGGGTTTGGCTGGTGGTATTATTGGTGGCGTTTGTAATGGGAACGGTTAGCGCGCAGGCAGGTGAAGGCGGGACAGCACTTTACTGGGTTTTGATGTTAGTGGTATGGTTGCTGTCGTTAGTGGTGGCAATCGGAGTTTTGCAAATAAACCTACAGGTAATTAAGGGCAAGGAAATCAGTTTGTTGGAGCTGTTCAGTCACGTGGAGTTGCTATGGAAATTTTTGGTAGCCAGTATTTTTTATACTTTGATGGTATTGATAGGATTGGTTTTTTTGATCGTGCCGGGAATTTATTTGGCAGTGAAGTATCAGTTTTTCGGGTATTTGATTGTGGATAAAAAATTGGGACCGTTGGAGGCGCTGCAACGCAGCGGTGAAATTACGCGCGGGTGCTGGTGGGATTTGTTTTTCGCGGCGGTTAATTTTAAAGTGATTAATTTGATAGGGGCGATTTGTCTATTGTTGGGCATGTTTGTTAGCGTGCCGATAGTGTGGCTAGCGCAAGCCAAAATTTATCGCGAGTTGGAATAGTTCGGGCTAGTTTGACTTAGTTTAAAAAGGCCGGCGCGTAGTCGGTCTTTTTTCGGTGTAGGTTGCGTAGGTACGATCATTGACATGGGGTGTTTTTGGGTGTAAAATTGGGCAGCTTTCGTGACTTGTAAGTATTGACTTTTTTATCTAGATATGCTAGAATAGTAGGGTTAAATAACGAAGCTCTCTGACAATTTTGAGCCCTTATCACTAAACAAACTTTATGCCCAGAGTCAAAAATGGACTGTTTGCTTTAGCTGTAGCGGTAGTTTTCTTGGAAATGTGTTTTCCTCAATATACCAGTGCCCAAATGGTCAGTTTGCAGGCTCCGATAAAGGAGGAAGTGAATTTAGCCGATCCCTTGGATGTTGTGCCGGCCGAGGTTTTTAAACCCAAAGTGACCAAATGGGTCTCTATGACGGCTTATTCCTCAACGGTGGACCAGTGCGATAGTACTCCCTTTATTACTGCTAATGGTAGTAGAGTACGGGATGGTATTGTAGCGGCTAACTTTGTGCCTTTTGGCACTAAGATTAGAATCCCTTCTATATTTGGAGATAAGATTTTCACAGTAGAAGATAGGATGAATAGTCGTTATCAGAGTAGGGTGGATATTTGGATGAACACTCGCCAAGAAGCTATAATCTTCGGCTATAAACGGCAAATTGAAATTGAGATTGTAAGCAGCTAACATACTCAACTGCCATCTGGCAGCCGCAAAAAGAGACGGATTTATCCGCCTCTTTTTGTTTGTCTTGCATTTTAGGCTAAAGATGATAGGATAGAGACTGAATTAAACAACCCATGGCAAAAATTTTTAAATGCTGTTTATTTTTAAGCTTGTTTTTGTTGGGCTGCTCATCGCGAGTGGTCAGAGTTGATGTTGGTGAAAATGTGAAAGTGGACTTGGGCTTGGAAGCCGCGGCGCCAATAGGCAATCCACAAGATAAGTTTTGTCG
>CAZJMI010000034.1:7546-8986 GCA_964547305.1 uncultured Gammaproteobacteria bacterium | reverse complement strand
GCGAGCATAATTTTCCGTCATATTGATAGGGCTAAGAATATCGCCGTTAATAAGATCTATCCAACTATCAGCTATTTTAGTGCTATGATCAACCAAATAGTAAGAGATGCCCGAGCGTTCGGAATCATAGAATCTAGCGGCAGGAGCGCTATAGTCAGTAGAAAGCCATGCCTTGTAAGTGCCGGCGTGCTTACCACTAGCGGCGCTTTGACATATGGCGTCAGCGGCTTCTATGCCACCAAAATTGCCCTGATAAATAGCGTCAGTAGCAAAAACCAATTTACACACAGAGCCGTTACATAGGTTTTCGCCCGAAGGTGAGGGATTGGTTCCACATTGAGGATCAGCATAACAACCATTGTTGCCGGCGCCCGGAACCATGATACAGCGGCCTTCGCGACATTCAGTGTGATAAGGGTTAGTGCCAGCAGTGGCGGAAAATGAAGTAATACATTCTCCGTTGAGGCAAATTTGGTCGCGGCTGGGAATTATTGTACCGCCTTCCCAGGTTGCATTGCCGATAACTAGGCGCCTTACGGGGCTATCTGCAGTCGCATTACTATCCAAAAGGACATTGCCGCTGACGGTATCAATAGTTAATAAATCGCCACCAATGAAAACATTATTGACTAAGCGGGTGACGCCGGTAACGACCAGCTCGCCGCTTACTCCGATAGTGGCGCCGTTGTTTACCAACTTATTACTGGCGGTTAAAACGGGGGCGGTGTCTGGATCGCCATCATCATCTGTATAATGAAGAGTCTCGTTGATAGCGCCAGAGGGTAGAGCAGAGCCAGATCCGCCAGTCGGGACAGCGGCAATCCATTTTTGGCCATTCCATTGGAGGACTTTGTCGCGGTCGGTGTCGCTATCTGTTAGTAATGATAAGGATATATCTAACATTTTGTTCTGAAGGCCGGTGACTTTGAATTCGGCATCGCTAGTTGGGCTGTCGCCAGCTGTTGTCCCCCCTGGTTCAGGGGAAGTAACAATCAGATCGCCAGCAACCGCGGCGGGGCTAGCAATGTCAACGCCGCCAAGGGTCTTACCAATAAAAATTTTACCACGAGCTAAAGTGCGAGAAAGGGCGTTGATGGCTGGTGAGGCGGTGGGGACCCATTGCCAATCTCCATCAACCTTGTTCCAAGTTAAAATATCGCCGGTATGGGTAGGAGGAGTGGCAGAAACTAGGCTGCCTTGTAGTTTTTCGGCGTTCCAGATGGCGCTGGCATTTTTGACAGATATTTGATTGCTGGCGTTAACCTCGAGGGTGGCTGGAGCGGCTGGATTGATATTGATATTAATAATTGGGGTGGGGGCTAGCCGGTTAATGGAAATACCGGTGCCGGCGACGTAACTGGTGGTGGGGATGGCGGAGCAAACCCAAGTGGTGCCGTTGAATTTAAGATATTGGCCATTAGCGCAGGGGGTGGGAGTGGT
>CAZJMI010000034.1:0-7446 GCA_964547305.1 uncultured Gammaproteobacteria bacterium | reverse complement strand
TAATTTGGATTTGGTTATTAATGATAATTTTGCCTTCGCGGGTGATTGTTAACCAATCATTATCGCCCCAAAAGCGTAGGGAGTTATCTGCGCGATTATTGTAAATCCCCCAGTGATTGTTATTGCCACTAACACTTTGAATATCAATTTCAGCATTATCATCGGTGGTTTGATAAATATGCAAAAGTTTATTGGGCGTACTGGTACCGATGCCGACACGCCAGCTTAAAAGCCCGGGGTGAAGAGCGGCTGGGCTAACGGCAGTATTTTTAGCCCAAAGTGGTGCATCGGGTATTTCTACACAAATATTACATTTGTCCGTGAGACTAGGTTTCTCGGGGTCATTCATATAAAAACAAGGTGTGCCTTCGCGACTGGGCCGGCAAACTCCAGAGCAAACAACGTTTGGATAAACACAATGAAAACTAGCGCATTCGCCACAGGCATTAATAGTGCCAGTGTATCCATTAGGACCATCGCATTCAGTGGGAACTTCAGCACGGGTATCAGGCACTTTACAGACGCCGCTGCTACCACCACAAAGTATTTTGCCTGTGGGACAAGCAAAGGGGCCGATACATTCGCCGCAATCATCCAAGGTACCTTGACGGCCACTAATGCCGGGTTGAGGACAGGTGCTTCCGCTGTTGGCGATGGGGGCTTGGCAGCCGGCATCGCAACGAATTTCACCGCGAGGGCAATACTGGGCGGCGACAGGGGTAACATTGAATAAAAACAGACAGGCGGAAATTAGGATTAGGGATAGCGGGCTGATTTTGAAAAATTTGTTGGGCGACATATTTAAATTTTATTTACAACAAAGGAATGGGTGCGAGGCATTGCAAAATTCCATCAAAGACTCGTTGTCGGAGGTGCCGGGATACCAATACCAAGTAATACCGCTATAATTGGCGGTGCCATCTTTCCAGCCAGAGCAGTCATTGCTAGTGGCAGTAGTGGATGGAAAAGGGACGCCAGCGGAGACCCAGTAGCGGCGGGAAAGGGTGAGGGTCGGGGGTAGGGCGCCGCGATTAAGGGTATCGATAACTTCATTGACGGTACAAATATGGCTGCCAGCGCTGGCGGCCGTGCAACGGGCATTGGCAAGGGCATAGCCACCAGCGTTGCCGTTGGTGGGAGCGGAAAAGGCTATAACAGAGGGCGGGTTATATGCCGGCGGCGGGTCGGTAAATTCGCCGATTTCGTCGGGCTTACATTTCCAGCCGGGTGTTTCGGGGGCTGGGGGGTTAGTAATATATTTTAGGATATAGCCATTGGGGCAGGTGGGGAGAGCGGCGCTGGCAGCACTTTGACAGGTCCAAGTGGTGCCGTTGAATTGCAAAATTTCGCCGTCCGAACAACCATCAGTCGCAAGGCTGATAATCGGCCGGCTGGAATCGGTGCTGTCTACTTTTATACCATTACCGGCGGTAATAGCCGTGACTGCCGCTGGAAGTGAGGTGGGAATCCAAGTGGTACCGTTCCATTGTAGGACTTGGTTGGGGGTGGCGCCTTGTTGGGCAATTTTCAAAGGGGCGGCGGCAGTGCCATCTCCATCGATGGTGTCGTCAGAAGAGACGGATACTTCGGGCGGGGTGAAAGTGGGTGTGCCACAGATAAGATTATTATTAGTCGGGTCAATACCTTGGACAAAATTGCTGCCAGCGCAGCTATCGGGCAAATCGGTAATATCGTCCCATGCGGTAGAGCCGCCAACAGCGTCAACGGTCGCCCAGCTAAGCACGCCAGTGTCGGTGGTGCGGAGGTAGGTGCCGGCGGCACCTTGGGAAGAAGGTAAGGTGTAGGTGATATTGCCGGTTTGTTCGGCAGCTTGAAAAGTGGTATAAAATTCGGGGTCGGTGCCAGATTCCATAAGCTGCAGGCCGATGTCTGTAGTAATAAGGCCCTCGGAAATGATAGTACCGAAAGCGCCATTGCCAATGTAAACGTTGGGGGTGGTGAGATTCCAAAGAGGATCAATAGCCCAACCACCAAGAGCAAGGCGTGAAAGTGTGGCGTCATTGGCAATAATATCAGCAGCGGCGATGTCACCGGAAAGTTTGATGCCGCCAGTTTGAGTATCGGCAGAAACGTAAATATCGGCTGGTAATAAATACACGGGACCAGGTGGCATGATATCGGTGGGTTCCCCTACCGGGTTGCTCCATTCGGCCATAACCAGGCTAACGGTAATGCCGCCGATAACACTTAAAACGGCAACCAAAAAACCCAACATCAAAAGGCGCTGGCTGAAAAAAGGATTGGAATTTTTTTCCGGCGGAACCGGAAGATTGGAAGATGGATTAAGCACAGATAAAATTTAAGGTGAAAAGTTCAAAAATTATTTTAGACATTAATTATAAGCAGAGCCTGAAATTGTGTCGGGCCTCACCAGAAAGAAAATAAATTTTCTTTCTGAACTCACCCCTAACAATTATAGCACAAAAAAATTATGGACAGAAATAATTAAGGCAGCGGCATGCCATAGGTATGCCATTTATTTAATTTAGTTTCTAGCTGGCGTTCGGTATTGTGAAAAAATCCACGAGTTCTGATAAGCAATTCTAAAATCGGAGGGCTGATAGACGGATCATCGGCGGAATAAATAGAGTAAGTGAGGTTATTGGGGCCGCTGTTGACGAGGCGGATTTTGTGAAAATAATCTTCGGTAGTGGTGGAATAGGTATCGGAAAGATGGGCGGGATCGGTCGGATCGAGAATGCTTCCCCTTTTGATAATTTCACCCCAGGGAGCGCCGGCGGGGCCATATCCGGTGGCTGGTTTCAGCGAATAGCTATCTATGAGAATGGCTCCGGGTAAATTCGCGGGCGGGTTGGCTGTTAGGTCGAATTTAACGCCATAGGGGTCATCGGTCATTATATCTAAATCCAATTCGTAAGACTGGCCGGGAGCAAGTGAGCCATGAATGGCTAGAGAGCCGTCGGGAATGCATATTGGGTCTGATAAGGGGGCGACGACACAAGATATGATGGGGTTAATAGTTTCCGCTCGGTAGCCGGCGGTGATGGGGGCGGCGGCAGGGGTTTCGGCAACAGATAATTCCCAGTCGTCAATATTCTGGTATTCTTGATTGACGGCGAAAAGAGTTTTTTCGGCGGCAGTCTCGGCGGCATAGTAGGCCATTTCTGAATTGGAGGCATTGCCGACGCTACGACCGACACGAAAAACCATATCGCTGATGGCCAGACTGGAAGCCAGCATACCGGCGAGAATGAGCAGAGTGAGAACCAAAGAGAAACCGGCTTGAGCGGATTGGCGGGCGTGGGGTGGGGTGCTAATTTGAGCTTGGATGTGGCGGCGTGGGGACATATTGATAATTAATTGACGGAAAAATTATTTGCGTTCAAAAAATCTCTGGGGGATGGTTTGCTGGACAGTCAGATTTTCACCGGCGCCGATGGCATTTAAACTAATAGTGACGCGCGGCTGAATGGGGTCGTCCGAGGCGAATGGGCTGGAGGCAGGACTGATGAAGAAAAGCAATCCGGATTGTTCGATTTTGGGAACAACGAGACTCGTGGGGTCGGTCGGGTCGGAACGAGATGGAATAGTAAGTTTAAGTCGATGGGTGGTGATGCCAATGAAGTCGTCATTGGTCAGACAGGTGCCGAGGGCACAGCGACCATGGTCGCAGAAGCAAGCACCAACTTGGTCGGAATTGATTTGTTTGTAAACCACGCCGGAATTTCTTTCAGGATCGTAGAGGGCTAGTCTTTCTTGTGGGACATCGGGGTCGACGGTGCCGCCGTAATAGGCATAATCAATATAGCCGGCGCGGATATTGCGACTCAAAGTAGTCATGAGAAATTGAATATCCTGGGCGACTAGGGTCATTTCGACCGTGCGGCGTTGGGCTTTGATACTATAAGTGTAAATACCAGTGGAGCCCATGACGATAATCATTAAAATAAACATGGCGACTAACATTTCCACGAGGGTAAAACCGGAATTTGAGTTTTTTGGGAAAGAAATTTTAAACATTAGCGCCAATTAGTCAGATAAGTTTCCAATTTGAGGATATGAGGGCGATTTTTTTCAGTCCACCAGACTATGGAAGTGACTTTTTTTATTTGAGAGGGGTCGGTGGGGTCAGCAGATTCGATATGGACCAAGCGGCGGTAAATAATGGGACGGCCGGGGACGGTAATAATATGCCCGTAACGAATATTTTCTGGGTCGGAGTCAGGATTTTGAACCAAAGCGCAGTTCGCACACTCACCGATTTGATCTTCGGCGGTGATGGGTGAAGTGGCAAGGGCGGGGGTGCCTAGAGAATCTTGATCGCTATAATCCAAAAGCCAAAAACCGGACTGGAGACCGCAGTACCAATAATCTTCAGCCATAGGAAGTGCTGGGTCGGGAGGTGTGTCAGCGTTCCAACAGCGGTCATCACGCAGCCAGTTGGTATCGCGGACGGCGCGAGTAAGTTCAATCCCCTCGCGGGCCAGGTTGAGAGCCACGACGCGTTCTTTGGTGGCACGGGACATGGCTAGACTGGCGATAGCCAGACTCAACATGGCGGTCAAACCCAAAACCATGATAGTCATGGCGACGATGACTTCAATAAGGGTGCTGCCGGATTGTGAGGATGGTTGGGGCATGGGGTGGATGGGTTAATTAGGGGCAGTTGAATACGGCATTTAAGTTTCTATCACCAGCGGGAACGGGTAAGATATAAGTATCTGCATAAGGAAGACATGGAAGCCCGCTGTCTCTGTCGCCGGCCCAGCAGCTAAATAGGGCCGCGGGGGAGGGGCTAAAGGCGGTTCTTAAGCCCTCTCCGCGTGGTATTCGGAAATTTTTAGATGAGCAACCATCGGCGCAACTTATAGTATCGATGGGATTGCCGTTGCGGGAAAGGGTGGCGCTAATAGTGTTTTGCGGACTGGGTACTGTACCGCAATATTTATTTATGGTCCAAATGTATGGGCGCGCAAAACGAGCGGTAATAACCCTGTCGAGGCCTCTAATGCGTCCCCAGCAATTAGCGGGATCTCCATCGGCACACGCATAATAATTATGATCGCCTTCTGTAAAATTGCCGGAAAATTCTACTTGATAAGGCTTGGCGCTATATAAGCCTCCATGTAACATCTCTTTAACATTCAAGAACGCTTGCGGTCTAATATAGACCATGCAAACTTGAGAGTTTAAAATCCCTTGGCAAGCCCCATCAACGGGCATCGGGTAGGGGCTACTATAGGTCCCGCGGAAATCATTTGAGGTTCCCAAAATAACCTTGTTGTTTTCTACTACAGCAACTCCGGTGGGATAGATTTCTGGCTCGGACTTGAGCCGAATTTGAACGGGATATTTTCTACCGAAATATGCTTTAGCTCCTATTGGCGCGTCGGGAAAAATGAAAGATATTATAGAACAATCAGTATTTTCACAGGAGAATGAAGTCCCATTTATTTCCCAATGATCAAAATAATATTCTTCGTTATTTACCGAGGCTTTTAGAAAAACCTCATCGCCGGGAAGATGGTTTTCAGAACAAATATTATCTGCGCCAGAACAATTGAACGGGGGCCAATAAATTCGCTGGCCATTTTCGTTCAGGCCGTGGGCGCCGCCAGCATATTCTATGACTCCATATTCACTGGCGCCTAGGTGATGATTGCTTCCGATAACATTAACTCTCTGCGCGCTTAGGACTGATTGATAGAATCTAGCAGTAATTACTTTGTCTTTAGTCATTACTATAGAGCAAGTGAGCGGCCAACCTGAACACCCCCCTGGAATTGTCGGGGGTGTGTCATTTGTCCACCAACCGGCAAAAAATGAGCTAGAGTAGGTCAAAGCCTGTAATCGGACTGTATCGGGGGCGGGAACGGTGGGTGCCGGAGGTGAAGTATAGCCAGAAAGGTAGGGATAACCAGCATCGGAGCACTTGTCACATGGGCCCGATGGACAATTATGCCCGCAAGATATAGCCCCATCGGTAAGCCAAGTGGTACTAGGCAAGGTTCTTTTTTGGCTAATGATTTTTCCGCTACCAGCGCCAGAGAGAACAATATCTAAAAACTGCTGGAAATAGACATCTACTTTATTTATATTATAACTGCCACCGCTACCGGAATCCTGCGTACAATTAAAATTAAATGGCGCAGTCTTGCTGTCGGAAATCTCTCCACCCATAGGATTGGGGCGGGTCCAAACGGCATTATTAAAATGATTGCGTGAGAAGACTGGAGGGAGCTCAAATGGGTTAAAATTGAAAGATACGGTGGTTCCTATTGGAACCTCTCTGGTTATGACCTGATGGTTGCGATCACAGCTAGAAAGATATTCTGTCGTCATTGCTGGGACCGAAAAGACGGCCTGGTTAACGCTGGGGCTGCATTGGCCGTGAACTTCGATTTCGATTTTACAGACGGGTATTTCACACCGACAAGCGCGGCATTTTTCTCCAGGGACGGTACAATCGGAATCTTTTTCACATTCCTCTTCCCAAATAGGGGCGCGATCAACGCCAGCATAAGAAATGGGGCCGGTTAAATTGGTCATCCCGTCATTATTGAGGTCATAATCTACAATACCATCGCCACATTTTGGCTGGGTACAATTAAGGCGGCACGACTCCGTTGATCCATAGCCTCTGTAACCAGAGATGGGGTTGGGGTCATCGCTATTGGCCGCGCCCAAATCGCATTCCTCGCCGGCCGAGGTGCCATCATTGTGACCATCTCCACAGTAAGTACAAGAGCCGGCGCGGCATCCGGCGTAATCAGGGATGGGCGTCGGAGGAGTAAGCGCTGGGTCACGATAAATAAACGGGCCAGCAGGGAAAGCGGGGGTAGGGGCGGTCACATTCAGTTCACAAGTCTCACCTGTATCTAAAACAGTATCTCCACAGCTAGGGTCTTGGCAATTGAGGCGGCAGGCATCGGGATTAATATTGCTATTGGCGGCACCATCGTCACATTCTTCCGACGAATCCTCGTAGTCATCGCCGCAGTAGGTACAGGCGTTATTGACAGTTGATGGCCAACGGCATGTTTCGTGCGTCCAACCCGGAGCGATTGGATCGGGAAGGAGGTATTGAAAAACAGGGCCAACTAAATCACATTTTTCATTGGAGTCTAATTGGCCATTACCGCAGCCCGGACAGACACAGGTGGTCGATTTCCAACAATCCGTTTCGCTATCATTGCGGCAGCGATAAATATAGTCCAAGGTGATGGGAACAACGATGCCGACGTTCCCGGTTGCGCCGTTGACCTGGCTGATCGTCAGAGAGCTCTTCGCGTCATCAACATCGTCGGCATTCACAAGGAGATTGCTGAACCCGGCCTCCACGGCAACACCAAACCCCAACTGGTCTTCCGTCACGGAAACACTGCCGGCGGTGAGGGTTGGCGCGTCGTTGGTGCCGACAATCGTGACGATTGCCGTTTGCCTGCCGGACTCCGCGTCGCTGTC
>CAZJMI010000033.1:0-9267 GCA_964547305.1 uncultured Gammaproteobacteria bacterium | reverse complement strand
GCCTCTGTCCCCCCACCAGCCACCGGCGCCAACACACGCCGCCCCGGCTCCATTCTGATAGCTTATCTGGTCGGCTACGGCCTCCTACGCTTCTTCTTGGAGTATTTGCGTCTCGATGTCCAACCGGCGCTCCTAGGTCTACGCACCGGTCAATGGTTAAGTCTCGTGCTCATAGTCTTAGCCACCGGCTTTTGGTATCTGCGCCGCCGCGCCGCATCCGTGGTTATTTCGTCCTCTCCTCCCGCGCCACATAAATAAACCCGCCAACAAAAAAGAGCCGCCTCGTGCGACCCCTTTTTGTTTTATAAGTTTTTCTTGCCTATTCTCCGTTTAATTCGTCACCCAAATCAACACTACTCCAAAAGTCGTCATCTTCTTCACGCGTCGCTTCTAGTTCTTGTTCCGCCTCGCGCAATTCGTCCAGTCCATCGTCTTCTTCTAGAACCGCCTTATCCTCTCCACTCTCATCGCCCTCTGACAAATTATCTTCCGCACCCAATGCACCCGTCTTCTCGTCTTCAAAATTATTACCCCAATCCCCACTGACGCCCAGATTGGAATCTTCTTCCGATGTGTAGCTGCTCATTTTAATTTTTAAAATTTAACAAATAAAATTTAACACGCAACTATTTTATTATATTTTTATAATAAAAATAGTCAAACTTTTTTCTGTGGATAAGTTTATTTTTGTGCGCCCAAATCAAAAAACCGCCCCTCACGGGACGATTTTTTATACACGTAATTTTTCTGGCGGGACGGACGGGACTCGAACCCGCGACCTCTGCCGTGACAGGGCAGCGTTCTAACCAGCTGAACTACCGTCCCATATTTTAAGGTGCTCTATTGCCAGCCAGCGAGGCAGGTCGCGATGGCAAGCAAAATAATACAGAGCGGCCGACTAGTAACTACCGCTTGGCTGCTTCTACCACTTTAGCAAAAACTTCCGGATTTTTATCTGCCAATTCCGACAAGATCTTGCGATTCAAATCTATTTTTGATTTTTTCAAACTCGCAATCAATTGTCCGTAGGTAGTACCCAAGGCTCGCGCGCCCGCACTAATTTTAACCAGCCATAAACGCCGAAAATCGCGCTTTTTATTTCTGCGGTCACGATAAGCGTAATGACCCGCCTTATTGGCAGCCGTAGTGGCCAGTTTGATTAAATTTTTCCGACCCCAATTAAAACCCTTGGTTAGTTTTAGTAAACTGCGACGTTTTTTTACATGTGTTGTGCCTCTCTTAACTCTTGGCATAGTCTTAACTTAAAATCTTTAATTAAAGTCCCAGGCCTAATTTAATAACCTTGGAATTACTTGGCGATAACTGACGGTCATTGCGCTTTTGCTGCGTCTCCTGCCCTGTATCGCGACTGTTAAAATGATCCTGCCCGCAAGTACGATGCATTATTTTACCGTTCTTGGTCAGTTTAAAACGTTTTGAAATTGCCTTTCTAGTCTTGATTTTTGTCATATGCTTATTTATTTTTCGGACTGATAATAACAATTATCTTGTTTCCCAGCTGTTTCGCCGGCTGCTCGAGTTTACTTTCTGGCACCATAGCCGCCAAACCCTCAATTACCTCTTTGGCCAATCCGTAATGTGCTCGTTCTCGTCCTCGCAAAAACATTTCTAACTGTACGCGGTGGCCTTCTCCTATGAATTTCTGTGCTTGCCGCGCTTTAAATTCCAGGTCATGCTTGCTAATACGCAGCGATACGCGTATACCCTTGGTTTCTGTCTTTTTTTGTCCTATCTTCTGCTTGCGCTCCTTCTTGTTAAGCTCGTATTTGAACTGTCCGAAATCTCCTATTCTCGCGACTGGTGGTTGTCCCGTCGGGCCTATCTCTATTACATCCAAATCATCTTCTTGCGCCAGCCTCAAAGCCTCCGACAAAGAAACTATTCCGATGTTTTGCCCATCGGCGTCGATTAGACGCACTTCGGCCACGGTAATTTGATTGTTTACACGGTAAGCTTTAATAGTTGAGCGATTAAAAATAAAAAAAGAATTGCGAATATCGCCTATGCAATATACACAATTATCCTTTCTTTGTCAAACAAATGGTGGAGGTGGGGGGAATTTAACCCCCGTCTAGAAAACTGCCGCAAAAACATCTACCTGAATATTCCGGCTATTATTTCAGTCAAAAAATCTAGCCGAACAAAAGTTTTTTGACCTAAGTTATGGCTAATACTGGGTTGTTGGCGCCAAACAGACCAACATCCAGGTCCTGCTAAATTACACCCGTATCCGCTTAGCAGAAATCGGCGGGCGGATGGTAACCGGTATTAAGCGGTTACAGTTGCGAAACTAGGCGTAAAAACTTTCGCCATTACAGCCATAGCCTCGTTTACAGTATTTTTGGCAGTTATTGACTGCGGCGGTTTTTCCGTTATCCGCCAAAACGACAGGCCATTTTTGCTTGGGTTGTCCATCAAATTAAAACACCCCCATTATAGTTTGCCGCGGACTTGGCGCTTGACCTCGCGGTCTATATCGCGTCGCTTTAAAGTCTCCCGCTTATCAAAGAGTTTTTTGCCTCGGCAAATGCCAATTTCAATTTTAACGAGCGTGTTCTTAGTATATGCCTGAATTGGTAGCGCTGTCAAGCCCTTGGTGTGCAGTTTGCCCGCCAAAGAAGCTAATTCCTCCTTATTTAACAGCAGCTTACGGCTACGGGTGGGTAAATAATCTTCTTGCCACCCCATCGCCGGCGGATAGGGGGCTATACGCGCGTTTATCAGGGCGGCCTGCCCTTTTTGATCCACCACTACATATCCGGCCGATATATCTATGCGCCCCGCCTTAGCCGATTTGACCTCCGGTCCGCTTAACACAATACCGGCCTGGTAAGTCTCCAGGATTTGGTAGTCGTGACAGGCTTTTTTGTTGAGGGCCAGGGTAGACATATATCTATTATATCAAACTTGCTTGCTTTCCTTAAATGCCATATAATAGGAACGAAGCTCAAGGCTACCCGTTTTGAACTATAAAATCAAGTCTATGCGCATCGGAATTGATTGTCGTAAAATTTTAAATCCGGAAAAAGGCGAGAGCGCCGGAGTCGGTCATTACACCTACCATCTAGTGCTTAATCTTTTGCAACTCGACACACAAAACGAGTACGTTTTATTTTTTGACCGTTCAGTGCGTTCAAAGCGCATAGCTAAATTTAAAAAACCCAACACCACTATCCGCTATTTTCCGTTTTCTCAATATACTCGCTTTCTTCCCGAGCGCTACACCCAATATCTTATTTCCGCCATGCTTGAGCGCGAAAAACTGGACGTTTTCCATGCCACTATTAGCGAGCTGCCAAAAAATTATTCCGGCTTCTCCGTTATCACCCTGCATGATTTGGCCGAATTCAAAACACCAGAAAGCTTTCCGCGCAAAGACCGTGAAGAGCTTTGCCGCCGCACCGCCGATGCCCTCAATAAGGCCGACCGTATCATCACTGTTTCTAACGCCACCAAAGATGATTTATTATATTTATTCGAAATTGATCCGAATCGTGTCCAGGTTATTTATCATGGCGTTGATAAGCGTTTTTTTGAAACCAACTCGAAAGAAGAAATTCAACGCGTCAAAAACAAATTCAAAATCACCGACAACTATATTCTCTATTTGGGTACCATCGAACCGCGCAAAAACATTCTTCGCTTGGTGCGCGCGTTTGAGGAATTAAAAAACCAGCACAGAGCCGATTCTGATGTCACGGAAAAATACCAATTAGTCTTGGCCGGCGGCCTCGGCTATGGCGCCAAAAGTAAAATTCAAAAAATTCAACAATCAGAATTCAAATCAGATATCATCATCCCCGGCTATATTAAACCTGATGATATTGGCGCGCTTTACCAAGGGGCCTCGGTTTTCGCCTTCCCATCGCTTTATGAGGGCTTCGGTATTCCCGCGCTGGAGGCCATGGCTAAAAGTGTTCCGGTTCTGGCCAGCAATCTGCCATCCTTGCCTGAAATTGTTTCTTCTGCCGCCTATCTAGTCAACCCCCTTGAAGAAAAAGAAATTTTTAAAGGCCTGTTCAAGCTTATTACCGACCAAAACCTACGCGGACAATTAATTACCGCGGGCATCAAACGCGCTCATGAATTTGTCTGGGCCGACACCGCCCGCCAAACTTTGCAGGTTTATAAATCGCGCGCACTATGAGTTCAGGAAATTTTGACCAGTTTGAAAAAAAATATCGCAGCCGCAACTCACGCGGCTCCGGACTTAAAACACCCGGTTCCGGTTCGCGGCTGATCCGCGTTTTAGGTGGCTTGTTAGTAGCGCTATTTATTATTTTCGCACTAGCAGTCGCCGGATTTTTTTTGTTCCAAAACCGCGCCGCGCCCAAATGGGGAAGTGAGGAAATTAGTTTTACTCTTGCCGGACCTTCGCAAGCCGCAGCCGGGCAGGAAGTCTCCTATACTTTAAAATTAAACAATCTAGCCAGCACCAACCTTGGCCAAACGGAAATTACAGTTAATTGGCCACAGGACTTTGTCTTAACCGAGGCCAGTCCGTCTTTTGATCAGTCTTTGGAAAGCGGTGGTTCTTGGGACATCGGCGAGCTATCCGGCTATCAAAAGCGCGATTTTATTATTCGCGGGCGCCTTTTCGGCCGTCAAGATGAAAGTCGTTCACTTAATGCCGCCCTAACCTATCAGCCGCAAAATTTTTCCGCCAATTTTACTTCCCATGCTTCTTACGACACAAAAATCAGCGGCTCTCTTTTGGACGCCGAATGGATCTTCCCCGAACAATTGGTTAGTGGCGAGGAAAAGTCCGGTCAAATAAAAATTAAACCCACTCCAGAATTTGCCGGAGCCTTTTCTGGCGCCCTAGTTGTCATGGAATATCCCGCCGGCTTTAATTTAATCTCCGCCAACCCCAGCACCACCCCCTCCGAGCGCGCCGATTCTTTGGTTTGGCGCCTGGACAAGCTCGCCACCGAACAAACTTTGGATTTTAAATATCAAATCACCGGCAGTCAAAACGAAAAAAAATCATTAAAATTGCAATTGCTGGGCTTAAGCGCCACCGGCCAAGAATCACCAGCCATCATTGATTGGGATAAAAATATCTATTTACAGCGCGACCCAGTCAGTCTAGGCGCTACCATCAACGGATCGAATGCTACTCAAATTGGTGCCAGCTGGGGCCAGACTCTAGATATTGTTATCAAATATCGCAATACCGGCGAACAAAAACTAGAAAACTCCATACTGGAAGCATCTTTCAACAACCCCGGCTGGTTGAATTGGGACACATTCAAACTCAAAGGCGATCTTTCCGGCATTGCCACTGATGAAATTGAGCGCGCCGGTAGCCTGGTTTTCAACGGTTCTCAAGCTAGTTTACTCAAGGCCTTGGATGTCGGTAAAGAAGGCACGCTAGCCTTTTCCATCCAGCTCAAAGATACCGCTCCACCCTCCGCCAGCCTGCAATCTGGCCTACTGTTGCGTGCCAAAATGCTCATCGGAGATTTTACCGCTCAAATGCCGG
This sequence comes from uncultured Gammaproteobacteria bacterium, assembly GCA_964547305.1. Classification (GTDB taxonomy): domain Bacteria; phylum Patescibacteriota; class Patescibacteriia; order UBA2591; family JBAYNP01; genus CAZJMI01. The sequence goes on along the minus strand of CAZJMI010000033.1, from coordinate 3,761 downwards.
AAATCACCATCAAGCTTAATTCGCAAGTTAATCTCGACGTCGATGCGCGCTATTTCTCCGACGATTATAATCAAATCGGCTCCGGCCCACTGCCTCCCCGTGTTGACGAATTAACTAATTACAAAATCCGCGTAGTTGTATCCAATAACGGCAATCCGCTCAAAAATGCTCGCGTAGTTTTGAAACTTGGCACGCTGGTTGGTTGGAATAGCCAAGAAAGCCAAACCCAGGGTGATTTGATTTATGAAACCGCCACCAACTCCGTTATTTGGGAAATCGGCTCGGTAGACGCCGCCGCCGACACCTTACGTGCCGGTTTTGAAATTTCACTCAAACCCACCGCCGAATACGTCGGCAATGTCTTGGTTTTAATTTCTTCGGCTACTTTAACCGCTTCCGATTCATCTACTAGTCAAAATTTAATAACCTCCATTCCGTCCAAAGTTAATACCAATCTCAAAGGCGACCCGCTCGCTGCCGGTAAAGGTGTCGTTGTTGAATAGCGTTCATAGCGCTCGCCAATCCTGTCAATAATAAAAAACCCCTGACATCCGCCAGGGGTCTTGCAACGTCGTCTCAACCAGGCCAATTGTTAATTGATTCCCAGATTGAAACGTAGATTTAAATACATTCCAAATCGCCCGGTATGGGCGTTATAGTTGGCGCCCAGCGCCAATTTTTGTTCCGGCAAACGCGCCGAAACCAGTCCCGTACCGAGCCAAAGATACGCCGCCACATTTTCTATGGCCAGCCCGTCGGAAATTAACACATCGGCCTTGGTTCCCAATCCATAATTATTAGTCCGACCATTGCCCAAGATATCCCACTCAAACGGACTGTAATTCATGCCGACTGTTGCCCGTGACGGTGGCTTAGGATTGGGAGCCGTGCGCGAAATTATCTTAATATCCACGCCACCCTCAAATCCAAATTTGGAATGCGTCAACCAGCTTCCGCCAGCCCGTATTCCGAACATCGTTCCCGTTTCATAAAGTCCCAGAGGTGGGTTCTCAATGATATATCGGCCCATAGATGCCGCGACTTCGACTTTGGCGTCAACCTGCGACAACCCAAAGCCAAGATAGCCCGCCTGCTCTACAAATGAGCTATCGGACAATTTATCATTGCGTTGCGTGTCATCACCGCCCCATACTATCTCCCAGTTGTTGGAGAAGAAAATTCCAAAACGTAAATTCTCCCCTACAACATAGTTGCCTTGTCTCGGGCTATACACCTCGGTGTTGCTACCGGCCATGAAGAAGCCGTCTTGGCATTCAGTTCCAGCCTTAACCAACCGCGAGAAAGCATTGCCAGCCAACATATTAGTTCGACCCGATAGCGGCGGATAGATAAACGCGTAGTCTGTCAGCCGTGGACTTAGCTCCAGCCTTTGCACGCCCAGCTCAATCAACCCGTCCGGATTATAAGTGAGCGCCGGTGCGTAGTAAAAACCACTGCCATCGCGATTATAAATACTGCCATTGGCTATCAGTGACAATGACATGCCTCTTTGTTTCGCTACCGTAGCCAAACCGATTTGCGCGTTTGCCGCCCGCAGTAGTTCGTGAATAGTTAGTGGCGTATGAATTACTCTGGTGTCTTCATCGAGCCGTATTGACAGGTCCTGGTCCTTAGCGGCTCGTCGGTTCCGCAGCTCCTCGCCGAAATTAATACCCCCTGCGGTCTCCACCCCGTCATATTGTTTGCAAGACCTTTTCAGGTCTTGCCAAGCCGTTTCCGGCCTGTCATTATTCGGGATTGTAAACCCCAAATGGTATGTTTGCGCCAGGGCCACCCCCATTATCGCCACCAGCATCAAGAAGATTATAAACCTTCTCATTTTTTCCTCCTTATTTTTACTTTTTACTTTTTTCTCTTTGCTATTGTCAAAGAATATTACTAGCCACAGTGTGCCACAGGCGGTGTTTTGTGTCAAGCCACAAGCCCATAAAACGCCCCGCCCCAGTTTTAAAAAAAATGAGGCCCAGCGCCAAACTATAATAGTCTGATTCTGAACCCCATTGGATTTTGTGGGGAATCCCCGGTCTCATCGAGGCCATTTAGCAACTCGATTCCGGGAAATATTGAAAGAACTATTTACATACACGTTCCTACGCCGAAGCGGCCAAAGCCCTGTGCTTCTCTTCGTATTGCTCGTGCCATGTTTGGAAATCTTCCCAACAGGCGTGAACTTGCTCCTTATTTAGTATACTCATCTTTAGCCCATCGATCTTCGGTAGCGCGTCTCTATTGAACCTCCAGTAGCCGCCCGTGCCTTCGTGTAGATCGGCCTCAAAGGGGCCCTCACTACAGATATACTTCATCACTAAATCCACCAAGGTGCGTTTTTCCAAGGCGCCTCGGATTGCTTGGCTTGGGCGGTTGGCATTCTCATCCAAAAACCGCCGCACCAGAAAGTGCACTTCATCCAAAAAAATACACGGATGATGACTTTCTATTTCGTGCGATATAATGGTATATATCGCCAATACGACAAGGTCTTTTAGCCTCAACGCCCGATTCCCGCTGTTATGGCTTGATCTGCCACTCATTGTCCTCCCTTGTATACATTTTCAAATATTTCCAGCTCATAGTCTAGCGGTTAACCATATTTTTGTCAAGCTCGCCGCGATATTTTACCCTCTATCCCGCCCCGCCGCCTTGCCAAAACCCCCACCATCCTTTAAAATTAAGGCGCTATTGTAAATAAACTCATATCCTATGCCCAATCAATCTATACCCGAGCAAGAGCAAGAAATCCAGGATTTCTGGCGCCGCGAGCACGTTTTTGAAAAAAGTCTTCAAAAAGACAGCCCGCACGGCGATTTTGTGTTCTACGATGGCCCGCCTTTTGCCACCGGTACGCCTCATTACGGCAACCTAGTCGCCAGTCTCATGAAAGATATGGTCCCGCGCTACAAGACCATGCGCGGCTATCACGTAGAGCGCAAATGGGGCTGGGACTGTCACGGCCTGCCGATTGAAAATATTGTGGAAAAAGAATTAAATCTCGCCAGCAAAAAGGCCATCGAAGAATTGGGCGTCTGCGATTTCAATCAAAATTGCCATGGCAAAGTTTTAATCTACGCCGACGAATGGCGCAAAGTAATTGAACGCTTTGGCCGCTGGGTGGATATGGATGACGCCTACAAAACCATGGATTTGAATTTTATGGAAACTGTTTGGTGGGTTTTCAAACAACTTTGGGATAAGGGTTTAATCTACGAAGGCCACAAATCCATGCATATTTGCCCGCGTTGCGAGACTACGCTTTCGCAATCCGAAGTCAGCCAAGGCTATAAAGATATCAAAGACCTCGCCGTCACGGCCAAATTCAAACTTGAACCCGGTCAAACCATCGGCAGCCACCAAGTAGGGGATAATACTTACTTACTCGCCTGGACCACCACTCCCTGGACCCTCCCCGGCAATGTGGCCCTGGCGGTGGGCGCGGATTTGGATTATGTAGTCGTTCAAACTCCTGACGAGGGTTTGAATAATGTTAGGGCTATGGAAGTCGGCACTACCAAAGAAATTCCTACTACAAAAATTTTTGGGGATAAAATTATTGTAGCTAAAAATCTTTTAGAGAAAGTTTTTTTGGAAAAATATAAAAGCACTTTTGAATTAGGTGAAAAAGATAAAAAGGGTAAATATAAAAATGTTGTAGCCGAATTTAAAGGCTCCGCACTCGCCGCCCTCCACTACCGACCCCTCTTCGATTATTATCTCTCCGACCAAACCCTCAAAAATCGCGAAAA
>CAZJMI010000032.1:0-9323 GCA_964547305.1 uncultured Gammaproteobacteria bacterium | reverse complement strand
CGGCGGCGGCACTCTCGGCCCCGTCTTTCCCCTTTTGGCGCTAGCAGAAAAAATCACCTCCGCCTATCCGGCCGCGGAATTTCTTTGGCTTGGCACCAAAAACGGACCCGAGCGAGACATCGTCAAAGCCCACGGCATCAGATTCAGAGACCTTTCTGCCGGTAAATTCCGCCGTTATTTTTCCTGGCGCAACTTCCGTGATTTATTCCTAATCAAATGGGGCTTCTGGCAAGCATTGTTTTTGCTCGCTCGCGAAAAACCTGCCATTGTAGTCTCCGCCGGCGGTTTTAATTCCGTTCCCACCGTCTGGGCCGCCTGGTTTTTACGTATCCCCTGCTTTATTCACCAGCAAGATTTACAACCCGGCCTGGCCAATCGTCTCATGGCGCCTTTCGCGCGCGAAATTACCGTAGCTTTCAAAACCACCCTCCGCCATTTTCAAACCCGCAAAACAACCTGGATTGGCAATCCCGTTCGTGCGGAAATATTCCAGGGCGATTCCGTCCGCGCACTTCAAACCTTCCACCTAGAAAACGATTTACCAACCGTACTTATTATCGGTGGCGGCACCGGCGCCACCGGTCTCAACGACCTAGTTCTCAAATCTCTCCCCGCACTCACGAAGTTCTGCCAAATAGTTCATTCTACCGGCCCGGGCAAATCTACTTCAGTCAAAAATCCGCGCTATCATCCGTTTGATTTTATCAAACAAGGACTGCCCGACATTATGGCCGCTGCCGATTTAGTTGTTACGCGCGCCGGACTTTCCACCTTGAGCGAATTGGCCGTCTTGGGCAAGCCCATGGTTATTATTCCCATGCCCGACTCACACCAAGAAATTAATGCCCGCTACTTTGAACGTCACCAATCCGCCATTGTCGCCGCCCAAAAGAAACTCACCCCCGCTAAATTAACCAACCTCATCGCCACTCTTTTGCGCGACCAGCCTCATCGTGCGCTTCTCGGCCAACACGCCCGGGCCACTTTCCCAGCCGACGCCGCCAAGCGCTGGCTGGCTATTTTACGTCCTTGGCTTAATCGGGTATAATTTAATCCATGGTGTCATCCTGGAGCTTTATCGGCAACTCGCGCGCTATTGAGTATTTGCGGCTTGTTGCTCAAAGTCCCGCGCCCGCCCAGGCCTACCTGCTGACCGGGCCGTCTCGTGTCGGTAAAACTACCGCCGCCCTTTTGTTGGCGCGCGCCCTTTTATGCTCGGCCGCGGCTGAAAATCGCCCCTGTGGAGAATGCTCCGCTTGCCGCGCGGTCGCTTTGAATACCCATTCAGATTTTTATCAGCTGGAGCTCCTCCCCGACAAAACTCAAATTTCAATCGAGCAGGTTCAAGAATTAAATCAAAAGCTCATTCTTAACTCCAGTCATGGCGGCCGGAAGGTAGCGCTCATTCGCGGTGCCGATCACCTCAATGCCGAATCCGCCAACTGCCTGTTGAAAACACTGGAGGAGCCACATGGCGAAACCACCTTTATTCTCGTTGCCGCCGACCACCAAAAATTATTACCCACCATTATTTCGCGCTGCCAGTTAGTACGCTTTTTCCCTGTCGGCCGCCAAGCTCTTGTTGCCTGGCTGCTGGAAAAACACGGCCTGACCAATCACGATTTAGCCCACGAATTGGCCGCTATTAGCGGCGGTCGTCCCGGCCAACTGCTCGCCTTGCTTGATTCTTTAGAAGAACACGATGGCTACACGCGCAAAATTCAATCTTGGGCGGAAATTCTTCCTCAAAATCTTGCCGCCAAATTTAAATTTTCCGCCGACCTCTTTCCCAAATCAAAATTCGTCAACTCCCAGGCCATCGCCCGAGAAAGTCTGGAAATTTTAACCGCGTTGTCACGCGACCTGTTTTTAGTTAAAATGAAAGCTGACAATCTTATCAATTACCACTTTTTACTCCCGCAGCTGGAAACTATGGCATCCACCATTACCTGGCCTCGAATTTATTCTCTCATTAATCGCCTACGCTTGGCTCACCGCCGCCTGTTGACCACCAACACCAACCCGCGCCTGGTTATCGAAAATTTACTCCTAGCTATTTAAACAATAATTTTTTCAACTATGCCGCTAAAATTTAAATTTTTCACCCTGCTGGCACTTTTATTCCTCGTTTTACCACTTTTTGGCGCGGGTTGTGTTTTAAGCTTGGGATCAAAAGCTGGCGCTGGCGTGTACAAATCTTTTGACAAAATGGACAACTGGGAGGCCAAAAATTTTGTCAGCCAAGTCAAACGCAAAATTACTACCATTTCCAAAGTTAGCGTCCGTCAGATGAAATTTGACCCGCAAAATTCCCAAACCATTTTTCTGATTACCGCCGCCGACGGTCTCTATGTCACCTACAACGGCGGTGAACAATGGAATGCGCTTTTCAGCCGCGCCGGTACTTTTGAAGATATCGCCATTGACCCCCAAGAACGTAATATCCTTTACGTAGCTCGCGGCAACCAGATATTTAAAAGCACCGACGGTGGCGGTCAATGGAAAATGGTCTATTTGGAATCGCTCGCGCAAAAAGCCATAAAAAGTCTAGCCGTTGATTTGATCGATACCAATATTATCTACGCCGGGCTTTCCGACGGCCGCCTCTTACGCAGTATTGATGCCGGCCAAAGCTGGGAAAACTGGGCTAATTTCAGTGGCAAAAGCGTTAATGCCGTCATGATTAACCCACAATCCCCGCAATGGATTTTTGCCATCACGCCCAATGCCGGAGTTTTTCGTGGCGACCGCGACAACACCGAGTGGGTCAATACCACCGTCAATGTCGATACCCGTCAATTGCGTGGCATCAACGCCTACAAAGCTATGGTTTTCGACCCCACTCAAACTTACGGCGTAATTTTGGCCACCCAGTATGGCCTGTTAAAAAGCCCTGATGCCGGAGATAATTGGGAGACCATCCAGCTCCTAAGTGCCGCCGGCAGTTATAATATCCTCTCGCTGGCCGTTAACCCGCTTGATAATAAAGAAATATATTATGGCACCACCAACGCTCTCTACAAGACTGTCGACGGTGGCCAAACTTGGATTACCGAAAAGACCCCCACCTCCTACGCGTCCCGCGCGCTTCTAGTCAAGCCCGAAGATCCCAAAATAATCTACTTAGGGGTCTACAAGCTTGAATAATTCGACCCATTGCGTTAAACTATTCGCACTATTAGCTAAACATTTAAATAATTAATTTAAACACCATGGAGCAAATCATCGCGGAGCTTAAGCCCTTGTTCGAGAAAACCATCGAGTTTCTCAAAGATGAATTAGCCGGTCTGCGTACCGGTCGCGCCAACGTGGCCGTCATTGAAAATATTCCCGTCGAATGTTATGGATCAAAAACTCCGCTCAAAAACATGGCCGCTATTTCCGTCTTGGATGCTCATAGTATGACCGTTCAGCCCTGGGACAAAACGGTTATCAAAGATGTGGAAAAAGCCATCTCTCAAGCCGGCAACGGACTGGGCGTCTCGATTGACGGCCCCCTTCTGCGCCTCTCCGTCCCACCTATGACCGAAGAACGCCGGCGTGAAATTGTAAAAATTCTCAACGAGAAAATCGAATCGGCGCGTGTCAGCCTGCGTGATGCCCGTGACAAAATTCGCGAAAAAGTCTCAAAACAATTTAAAAATAAAGATATTACCGAGGATGATAAATATGGCCTCTTTGAAGATATAGACAAACTTACTACCGAATACAACGCTAAAATCAAAGACATTGGCCAAACTAAAGAGACCGAAATTATGGCCGTTTAATCATTTAAAATTTTTGCGATGCATATTCAAATCTATTCCAAAAACCACGACCTCAACCAGGAAATTCAAGACTATATCCAAGAAAAAATTGGCAGCTTGGCGAAATTTATCGACAACGCCATTGATGTCAAAGTGGAAGCCGGTAAAAGCACCCAGCATCATCAACACGGAGATTTTTATCGCGTGGAGGTCAATATTACCGTTCCCGGTCGCCTGATTCGCTCTGTATCCGAGCAGGAGTCGTTATTCGCGGCCGTGGATGAGGTGCGTGAAGAATTATTGCGCGAAGTCGATAAGCTTAAAGGCAAAAAAGACTCCCTCATGCTGCGCGGCGCCCGTATTATAAAAAGTATGCGCTCCATCGACCCCCTGGCCTGGTTCCGCCGCAAAAAGCCGCGCGTGTAAAGTTTCAGCCCAAATAGTTAGTATAAAAAATATTAAGTCAACACTTAAAACTAGCCCCGATGGGGCTAGTTTTTTATCGCCCCGCACAGCCAGTCCGCCCGACGGCTATTGACACAAAACTTATATTATGCTAAACTGATAAGGTCAATTTAGCCGCAAAAAGAACCTTAAAAAATATCAAAAAGGAGTCCCTCAATGAAAAAAGCCACTTTGTTGGCAGCAATGTTCCTCTTCGCCGGTTTGTTGTTCGTCGGTTGCTCGGATCCGGGCGCCGAAAGCAATAATTCCGGTGGTAAAAAAATGTCCATCACCGACGCCATCATCGCCACTGGCAAGAAACTCGAAGCTCGCAAAATCCTCCAGCCGCAAGAGGACTCACTCATGGTGTTAAAAGATAAAATGAATTCATCCGTTAAAGTGCTAAATGCCAAGATGGACGAAATCAACGCTGTAATCGGTAAAATGAATGCCACCACCGACAATGTTGACGGATATAGCGCACTTATAGATAAATATAATGCGCTTAAGGAAGAACATTGGGCACTTGACGCCGCGTATGAGCAGTTAAGGCAGCAACACAACGAACTTGCCGATCGCTACAATCAGTGCTTCGCGGAGCTCACCAAGCCCACTCCGTAAAATCCCGCCCTCTCCGCCCGAATATGTCCCGGGGTTAACCGTAAGCACCAGCTTACCGTTAACCCCTTTTTATTTACACAACTTGTCTTTTCCTCCTATTTCCGCTATAATTCGGGGGAATTATTAACTCTCAAAAATGTCTATTTGGAATAAAATTTTCGGCGACCCCAATGAAAAGCGCATCCGGCAAGTTCAAACCAACTTGGCTGGTGTTAACGATTTGGAGGCATCCTGCCAAGCCTTATCCGACGATGCCATCCGTCAAAAAACCACCGACTTGCGAGCTCGTTGGCAAAAAGACCATGATTTGGACGCTCTGCTGCCCGAAGCCTTCGCGCTTGCGCGCGAAGCCGCCCACCGCGCCATTGGTCAGCGCCATTATGACTGTCAGCTGGTGGGCGGCCATGTTTTACATCAGGGCAAAATTGCCGAGATGAAAACCGGTGAAGGCAAAACCCTCACAGCCACCGCGCCCGTATACCTGAACGCTTTAACCGGCAAAGGTGTGCACGTAGTCACCGTCAATGATTATCTCGCCAAAAGAGATGCTGTCTGGATGGGCAGAATCTATCGCGCCCTCGGCCTGACTACTGGTTGTATCCAACACGACGCCGCCTTCGTGTATGACCCCGAATATCGCGTCTCTGCCCCCGCCGATTCCGACCCCGATGCCGCCACGCTCACTTCCGCCCCCGTCCAGCCAAAAGTTTCTGCCGATTTCTTGCGTCCCGTCACCCGCGGCGAAGCCTATACCGCCGACATCACCTACGGCACAAACAACGAATTTGGTTTTGACTATCTGCGCGACAATATGGCCTACGCGCCCGAACAAAAAGTTCAACGCCCACTGTATTTTGCCATCGTGGATGAAGTAGACTCCATTCTCATCGACGAAGCTCGCACTCCGCTCATCATCTCTTCACCCGCCACCGAATCCACCGAAAAATATAAACAATTTGCCACTCTTGTCACTCAATTGGACGAAAATACGGATTATAATATTGATGAAAAAATGCGCGCCGCCACACTGACCGAAGCCGGCATTGAAAAAATTGAAAAATCCCTTGGCATGGGCAATATTTATACCGAAGGTGGCGTCGAAATGGTTCATCATTTGGAACAAGCCCTCAAAGCCCAAACCCTATTCAAAAAAGACCGCGACTATGTGGTGCGTGAAGATGAGGTCATTATCATTGACGAATTTACTGGCCGTTTCATGGAAGGTCGCCGCTATTCCGAAGGCCTGCATCAGGCCATCGAAGCCAAGGAAAATGTCGCCATCAAACAAGAAAGCATCACCATGGCCACCATTAGTTTTCAGAATTATTTCCGTATGTATGAAAAGCTCGCTGGTATGACTGGTACCGCCAGCACCTCCGCCGAAGAATTTTTCAAAGTTTACAAATTGGAAGTGGTAGTCATCCCGACCAATCGTCCTCTCATCCGTCAATTCCTGCCAGACAAAATTTTCAAAACCGAAGCCGGCAAACTCCAAGCCTTGGTTCAAGAAGTCAAAACCTTGCATGCCACCGGCCAACCAGTACTTATCGGCACTATTTCTATTGAAAAGAACGAAGAATTAGGACTGCTTTTGGAACGCGAAGGCATCCCTTTCAAATTACTCAACGCCAAAAATCATGCCAAGGAAGCTGAAATTATCTCGCAAGCCGGCCGCTTGGGAGCCGTCACACTAGCCACCAATATGGCCGGTCGTGGCGTGGATATTATTCTCGGTGGCACCCCGCCCGTCCCCGCCGAACAAGAACAAGTGAAAAAAATGGGCGGACTGTGCGTCATCGGTACCGAGCGTCATGAAGCCCGTCGCATCGATGATCAGTTGCGTGGTCGTACCGGTCGTCAGGGCGATCCCGGCATGGCGCAATTCTTCGTTTCTCTAGAAGACGATTTAATGCGCGTCTTCGGCGGCGACCGCATCAAAAATATGATGGAGACTTTGAAGTTTCCCGAAGATATGCCGCTGGAAAATCAAATGCTTTCCCGCGCCCTCGACGCCGCGCAAAAGAAAGTGGAAGACCATTACTTCGACATCCGCCAGCACCTGTTGGAATATGACGACGTCATGAACAAACAACGCCAAGCCATCTACCAACGCCGCGACGACATTCTAAATAGCGGTGAAAAATTGACCGGAGAGGGGAGTAATCGCCAACGAGTTTTGGATATGGTTGAAAAAGAAATTGACACCCTGGTCGCCTTTCACGCCGCTGGTGAATCTTGGCGCGATTGGAATATTCGTGAAATTATGGAAAACGCGAGCGCTATTTTCCCCAAAGATTCCGATGAGGGTTGGCAAGCCAAATTCTGGCTGGACAAAATTGAGCTCGCCGGAACCGGTGAAACTGTTCGTGAGGAATTGCGAACCTGGCTGACGGGAAAAAGTCGCTCCGCCTATGAGCGCTTGGTTGAAAATATCGGTAATCCGGAACTGATGGCCGCCATCGAAAAATCTCTCATGCTACGCTCCATCGACACTCTCTGGGTCGACCATCTAGAGGCTATGAATTATCTCAAAGGCGGCATCGGTCTGCGTGGCTATGGCCAACGCGACCCCCTCATTGAATACAAAAAAGAATCTTTGCTGATGTTCAATAACCTCATGGGCTCCATCCGCGAGCAAGTCGTCCACAATATCTACAAAGTCGGGCAAGCCAAAGCCGCCATGGGTCAAAGTGCCCCCCAAGCGCAAAATCTCAATTACAGCGCTCCCGTCAAAACCGGCGACCAGCCCAGCCCGCAAGAAAAAAACCAAACCACCGCTCCGACCGCCCCAGCCATTCCCGCCAAAACCCGCGACGCCAGCGGCAAAATAGTCGGGCGCAATGACCCTTGTCCTTGCGGCTCGGGCAAGAAGTATAAGAAGTGTTGCGGGAGGTAAAGATAATATCATTAATAAAAACCTATGCAAAAAAATGATCGGTTAGTATTTCTCGGTTTCTTGGGCTTCCTTGGCTTTTTGGGATTTTTGGGCAAATACAACGCCTGGAACTATCTCAATTTTCTGCACTTCCTAAACTTTTTACACTTTTGGAGGTTTTTTCGCTCTAAAAAATCTGAATAAATAATATGATCCAGTACCTCACATTCCTCCCCGCCGACCGCCCCACTTTTGACCTGCTTAAAAATGGCGAGAAAAAGCTTGAAACCCGCGCAGGCAGCCCCGAATATCTTAAAATACGCATTGGCGACAACATTGAATTTTCTTGCGGGGATGATAAATTTATCAAGCAAGTCAAAAAAGTCGCGCGCTATAAAAATCTAGATGAATTATTTGCCGCGTACCAGCCCCAGGAAATCATGCCCGGAGTTTTCTCGTGCGATGAAATACGGAAAATATACGCGAGCTTTCCAGGCTATGAGCAACGCATCAAGGAATTTGGAATTTTAGTTTTTGAATTAATTTAAAATTAAAACGGACTTTTGATGTTTTTTAAACTCGGGTTAGTCACTTTGGTATAAATCTGTGTTGTTCTGATATTGGCATGCCCCAACAATTCTTGCACATATCTCACATCCACGCCATTCTCAAGCAAATGCGTCGCGAAACTGTGTCGCAAACTATGGAAAGTCGCGCCCTTTTTAATCCCACTCTTTTTTAGAGCGTTTTCAAAAATTTTTTGTGCCGTTCTCTCGGTCAATTTGCCACCCCGCTCGCTGGCAAAAACATAATTATCAAAATCTTTACTGGCGGTTAATTTTTTGATGCCCGCCACCAGTTTATCAGGGAAAATAGTTATCCTCTCTTTTTTGCCCTTAGCATTTTTCAAATGAATGGTCAGCTCTGCCAAATCCACATCCTTGATTTTCAAATTAACCACCTCGCTAACCCGCAACCCTCCCGCGTAAGCTAGAGCAACCATTAAGCTGTGCTTTGAATTATTGATAACTGATAATATTTTTAAGATTTCATCTCGCGATAAGACAACCGGCAGTTTGCTCGGAGTCTTGGCAAATTTTATATCTATTTTTTGATGAAATTTAAGCACATTCCGGCAAAAAAAGTTTATGGCTTGCAAAATTTGGTTGGTTGTTTGCGAAGATGCCCCACTATCAATTTTTGCTAGCAGGTATTTTTTAATAAAATCAGCATCCAAGATTTCAAAGCGGCTGCCCTTGGCAGCCAAATAATTATCCACACATGCCAAATAGGCCTTAATTGTCTTGGGGCTGTAATTTCTTAGCCGCAGTTCATCCTTAAGCCGATTTAGGTAGGGGATATGGTCATTTGTGGGCATATTTGCTATTATTAATGAGTAATTGACAATGTAATTATATCCGATTTTCGCATATTGATAAACTCTGCGCCCAATATACGAAAACAATGCGGATATAAAAGAGTTGTGCAAAATCGCTTCGCTCTTTTACACAATGCGCGGCGGTTCCCGCCAGTTGGCTCGTCGCTTCGCGACATCGCACAACTGACAGCTATACAAAACCCCGATTCGGCAACAAGTTGCCTGCTCGGGGCTTCGCATAGCCGCCGCGCATTATACG
>CAZJMI010000031.1:0-9432 GCA_964547305.1 uncultured Gammaproteobacteria bacterium | reverse complement strand
CCCGATCACCACCACTTTCACGCCCGTTTTCCGCCACCGCCTCTCCCCACGGCCACATATTGACAAATATACTCCAATATGCTATACTTAGAACGTTCGATGAAGTCCTTTGAAACACACTATCACTATAAAGGCCCAAAGGGGCTGAAAGGAGACAGCATGAAAAAGCTGCTTTCCAACCATTATTTCTATGGAGTATATATTCTGTACTTCATAGTATTGGCCCTTTTTAGGGCTAATGAGGAAGTTATCAGCAATGCTCCTATGGAGAGCTTACTGGGAAACTTCTATTTTGCCTACGACCATGCAATAGACTTTGTTTTGGTGGTAGGAATGGCATTCGGAGCCATAGAATACTACCGAAGACAACTGATAGCCGGCCGTCAGTTGTTGGTGCTACCAATAGTAGTTATCTGGAGATTGTTCCAGCTAAATATTATCGGACAAAGATGTGATTCAAATGTCTGCTATAACAACGCTAGCTACGCATGGTTATATGGCGGATTCGTTTGGGCTTCCATCCTTGTTTTGGTGGTAGCGGTTTCAATCTGGTTAACCAGAAAGAACCGCAAAAAGTTGTTAGTTATTTCGGGTTGGGCCATCGCCGACAGCATTCTGCTGCTATTAGCGATAAACTTTCTAATCTAAAAGCCGTGTTTACTCAAAGAGCGAACACGGCTTTTTACTTTTTCCCCTATATTATTTTTAACCTATTGCCACTAATTTTCCATGTAGGGTTTACCGGATTTTGTCCATTTAGTCCATGTGCTATCAGCCCTCTTCGACGATGTCCACCAACTTCCCCCCTCATTTTTCCATCTACTTCCACAAATACCAGCACAACCAGGGCTATCAGTTCTAAACCCCATGCCGCTCCCGCAACAACCACTTTCACTATCTCCCATCTCTTGCCCATTTTCGCCCATCTCCACCGGCACCGCGATCCCGCGCGACCCCATCTTGGCGTTGTTTCCCAAAAGCTTATTCCCGCTCAATAGATTCCCGACCAAAATCCCCAGCGCGATGGCTCCCAAAGTCGCCGCCGTGGCCACCGCCACCTGTGCGCCCACTTTAGTTCTTGTTTTTGTTTGAGTCCCTCTTCTACCCATTTTTTTCTTTTTTAAAAAATTAATTTCACTATCAAAAAATAGCTGTCTATATTTTACCACCATACAAATTTCTTTGCAAAACAAAAAAACACCATCTTCTCCGGATAGTGTCTTTTTGGTACCCCCAACAGGAATCGAACCTGTATCAGCTGCTTAAAAGGCAGTTGCTTTACCACTAAGCTATGGGGGCCTACAATATACCTACTCATTAAAGCACAAAATGCCCAATGCCAGGCACCTGCCAAAGTATATCCAAAACTTTCATTTTAGACAAGAGGTTCACCAATTAAAAAGGGCGCCGTACCTCATGGCCGTGCGCCCCTTGAAAACAATTCTGCCCTACTCCTTGTTATTTAATAACTCGATAGTACACTGTCGCACCTATCATGTGCGGCGTTGTATGATTGCAATATGTTTCCGACACCTGCACAATCTCTATCTTGCTATTATTAAACATTGTCTTCAGCTCGCGTTGCACCACACCCTGCGCCAGCACATGTTGCTTTTGAATTTCGTAGCCCGATAACCCAACAGCTATCGGCGGAGTTATAAATCTAACCTTTATACCTCCGCCTTCTGCTCGTGGCGCTTCCGAAGCTTCTTGCTTTTGCTCCGGCACTTTCCCCTCTTGGGTATTGGCAACGACCTGTGCCGGTCGCTCCTGGTTAAACTTAGTAGTCTTAACTGTGGGCGGCGGCGGAGTTCCGCTACTCTCACAACCGACAAAAAGCAAAGCTACAACCAGAAAAATCAAAACTACCATACATCGATACATCTTTCCTCCTTTATTTTTATTTTCTTTTCAAAGTTTCATCAAAAACTGTTTATTCTGACACCCCCAATCCTAGCGCATTTTACCAATATTGTCAACCCCCATGCCCTCCTTGCCTTAAAACCCGCTTTAGACTAAGATATAGCCACGCCTAATCCGTAGCTTATGGCCCCCGAAAACCTGGAAAAACTACCTCCGCAGAATCTGGAAGCCGAGCAGTCGGTGCTCGGATCGCTTTTGATTGACCAAGAGGCTATTATTCAAATTGCCGACATTTTAACTCCCGAGGATTTTTATAAAGACGCGCACCGTATAGTTTATGCCACCATCTGTGAGCTTTACACCCACCACGAACCGGTCGATGTTTTAAATCTCTCCAACGCCCTCGAAGAAAAAAATCAACTTCCCACCATCGGCGGTCGTAGTTATCTGGCCAGTCTGGCCAGCGCCGTCCCCACCGCCAGCAATGTCGTTTCTTACGCGCAAATCGTCCGCAAAAAAGCCACCCTCCGACGCCTCATCCACTCCGCTTCCGGTATCGCCGAATTAGGCTACCACGAAGAAGGCGACCTTAGCGAACTTTTAGATAAAGCCGAGCAATCACTCTTTGGCGTCTCACAAAGGTTTCTCAAACAAGCCTTCGTCGTCATCAGCAATATTCTCACTGGCACCTTTGACCGCATTGACGACCTGCACAAACAAAAAGGCAAACTGCGCGGCCTCCCCACCAATTTTTCCGAACTGGATAGCAAACTGGCCGGCCTACAAAAATCCGACCTCGTCATACTTGCCGCCCGCCCTTCCATGGGCAAAAGTAGTTTAGCCCTAGACATCGCCCGCAATGTCGCCACCAAGTCAAATGTTCCAGTTGGTATTTTCAGCCTAGAAATGTCAAAAGAATCTATCGTAGACCGTATGCTCTGCGCCGAAGCCGATATTGACCTTTGGAAAATGCGTACCGGCAATCTTTCAGACAAAGGCGACGTAAACGACTTTACCAAATTAGGCTATGCCATGGGTACTCTGTCTGAAGCCCCTATTTATATCGACGACTCCGCCGGCGCCAATATCATGGAAATCCGCACCAAAGCCCGCCGCCTGCAAGCCGAACATGGCCTCGGGCTCATCATCATCGACTATTTACAACTTATGGAAAGTTCCTCTGGCAGCAATCGTCCAGAAAACCGCGTCCAAGAAGTCTCCGCCATCTCCCGCGGCCTTAAAGCCATCGCCCGTGAGCTAGATGTCCCCGTCCTCGCCCTCTCCCAGCTTTCTCGTAGTGTCGAATCCCGCATGCCGCCCATCCCCAAACTCGCCGACCTACGCGAATCCGGCTCCATCGAGCAAGACGCCGATGTGGTATTATTTATTTATCGCGAAGGCTATTATAAAGAGAAAAGCGAATTTCCCAATGTCGCCGACATTTTCATCGCCAAACATCGCAACGGCCCCACCGGTCGTACTCAACTTTTCTTTGATGCCAACCGCGCCAGCTTCAAAAATCTTGACCGCCCGGTCGATACCGGTCCCGAACCCGAGTTTTAAACTTTCACTTCCATCAGCCACATGACCAAATACGCCCCTGTCATCAATAATTTAATCGGCCTCTTGAGCCGTTTGCCCGGTCTGGGTCACAAAACCGCCGAGCGTTTTGTTTTCGATCTATTGAACTGGCCCCCCGCCGACATAAAATCTCTAGCGGATAGTTTACAATCCCTGCAAAGTAAAATTTTGCTCTGCCCGCAATGTTTCAACTTAACCGAAACTTCGCCCTGCCCCATTTGCCACGACCCCCAACGCCACAAAAACTCCATCTGCGTCGTCGCGCGCCCCCAAGATGTAGCCGCCATCGAGAAAACCGGCGCCTACCAAGGCCTCTATCATGTCTTGGGCGGCACCATCGAAACCCTCGACCCCGACAGTGTCGGGCGCCTACGCGTCAAAGAATTTACCGACCATCTCCAAAACCAAAAACCGGCCGTCACCGAAGTCATCCTAGCCCTCGACCCCGACATGGCCGGCGAGACCACTTCACTTTATATTTTAAGCCTCTTGCGCCCCCTGCAAGACAAAATAAAAATCACCCGCCTGGCACGGGGCCTGCCGTTGGGTTGTAATGTAGAATACGCCGACCAAATCACGCTGATTAACGCGCTCAAAGATCGGCGCCCTGTCTGATTATTTTTTGATATAAAAGCGCCGGCACGTTTCCGCACCGGCGTTATAAATTATAACTAGAGCTGATATTCCTTCTATTTGGAGGCTGTTTTACCTCTAGGAATTGTCATGTCTAGACCAAGATTGTTCGCTGTTGCGGCTGTTAACAGATTGATTAAATCTGTCGCTCCGCTGCCGCTCTGAGCGCTTCCATCGGTAGAGCCCATAACAACCGTCGGAACCCAGGCACCATTATATTTACTGATGGCGTCTGCCCAGGTCTTCATGACATTCTCATAGGTTGCCAGCTTCTTTTCGAGAGCACCGTCAGCCTGCATAACCAAACGTTTGCGTGCCGCCTCACCTTCGCCGAGCAATATTTGTTCTTCCTTGGTGAATTTCGCTGCATCACGATTAAGTCTGGCAACATCGCGTTGTTGTTCGGCTTCGGTTACCAACTTGGCCTTGATAACTTCTTGCTCCCATTTCGCCCGGGCAGCATTCGCTTGTCCGTCCTTTTCGGCGGTAATAGCGCCTTGTTCGGCCTTTTTGGCATTAGCCATTGCAGTCTGAACTTCCATAATCGCTTGCTGTTGCTGATTAATCTGCGCCTCGACCGTGCCGTCATACTTGACCGAATTGATGCTTAAATTGCTGGCTTTAATCCCAAACTCCTGCAACGGCGACTCTTCTTGTCTGGCACGACTATTCGGCTCATTGGTGTCTTCGACAATCTTTACGATAGTGAATGTCTTTTCCTTGCCCGTCATCGGATCTATTCCTTTTATCTCTTCAGATCGGGTTTTGAAAATGCCATTATTTATCTGATCTTCTGTCAAATTAACCAAGTCGGGTCTGCGTTCAGCATACGACTCCTTGGACGACATCAGCGGTCCCGTCATATAAACAGCCTTTTCCGCTACGGTTCTTACCAGGTCCTGTTCAATGGCTGCTTGTGATCCATATTTTGTGTGGAGTAATTGGAGTTTCGCAGGATCCAACGGCATATTCCAACGGAAAGAGCCAGACATAGTGGCATGTCCACCGTCATTAAATCGAACCTTGATAGACTGATCAACGTTACCGCCTTGGTCGGCCTGCTCCGAAAACCAATACTGCGATGACTTGTTGTAGTAAGTTATTTTCCCAAACTTCTGGAACTTGATCCCGGGAGTGACATGATAGTGTAGCTCGCCATCGACCGGATCCTGTATTACCAGGATCTTGTCGGCTGGATTATTCTCCAGCACACTACCGCTCATGCTAAGCAGGACTATCACCACGACTACTAGTGCTATTCCTACTAAGATTTTCTTTAAACTAATTCCTTCCATTTTTTCTCCTTTTCTGGTTTTTGTTTTTGGAAGATTAACAAGTAAAAACGATGATTTCGCCACTAACAGACATTGGCTTATCAGACCCTCCTTGGTTGGCTAAAATTAAGGATTGATTTATATATTTATATATTAAAATCTTTCTTAATTTCTTCTTCTATCTTTTCTATTTCTTCTGTCTCTTGCCATGCCCTATCTGCTTCAGTATGGGCATCTTGTTTCAGAACATCAACTTCCCGCTTGATCTCCTCCTTGCGCACTTTTAGCTTCTTCTTGCGAAAAATGGGAAACAGCGGGTTACCCTTAAATAGGGGGATGAAGATCTGAAAAATAGCTCCTATTGCAAACAGGATCATTATCCCTGCCTGCACAATTGGCCACATGAAAAACATCTTAAAACCTCCTGTCAGATGTTAATTAATCAGTTAGTTGATTATTATTAGTTTTCAAAGGACATTATTATGTCTCGCATAACCCTACCACATTGGCTGTCTGTTGTCAAGGGGTGCGGGTAATGTGCACATATATATGGCGGCTTTCTCAAAACTATGAAAAAATTAACAATTATGTACACTAAATTGCCAAAAAGCCTATTCTAACGAGGCCGCCGACCAAATCACGCTTATCAACGCGCTCAAAGACCGGCGCCCTGTCTGATTATTTTTTAATATAAAAATTCTTAGCCAAAAGATGGCGGTATTTTTCCGCCTTATTTTTATGGCGCGAAATTGTTAATTTATTTTTTCCACTTTTAGCAATAATACGCGCCAATTTTTCCCGAGCGATCTCATCAAAGGCGACCGTCTTTTTGAAAAACTCGTCAATGCGGCGCGCGATTTTTGGATCAATTAAAACTTCAATCAAATAATCCCCAATAATATTCAAATAGTAATTGGACTTTTCAAAAATCTGCTTGTTGGCGACATTGTATTGCAAAAGGTCGCTGGCGAATTTCCTTTTTAATGCCTTGTCTAGGGGGTCGCTATGCGTGACAGTAATTAAAATCTGACGCTTTTTGTCTTGCATCACCTGGATAACCGTGTCCTCGCTCTCCTGCCGCGCGTAAGCGAACCACTCGTGTGGATTATAGACAAAAATCGGCAATTCGGGATTTAAAACTTCATTAAACATATGCAAAATATGACTGGCGAAAATATCCAGCAATTTTAAATTTTTGAAAGTATAAATAATCTTGTCTTTTTCCTGCAAGTGTAAAAAATCACCCGCACCGACGCCCTGCGGCGAATAATAAAATTGTGCCAAAGAAAAAAACTCTTGCCGCTTTTTTACCCATAACAAATTCAGCGAAACAGACTTACCATGAATAACTATTTTTTCCTCCTCTTTTAATTTTCTCAAAACGCGATAAACGCCCTGCTTGGTGGTGTCGGGACGAATAGTAGAAATATCGGCGATCAATTTGACGGTCGATAAAGTCCCCTTTTGCAGGGTAGCTATAATCAGCTGTTCAATGGATTGTGCGGGTTGTTTTTCCATAGTTTCATTTTAACACATATACATGTTAGCACAAACCGCCCATAAAGTAAATGAGTTGTTTAATTACGCAAACTTAAGAGCACATTTTATGACAGTTTTTAATCTATCCTGTTTAATTATAGACAAAGTTATCTATTATTAAAATATAAATGTATGCCAATGTGTGGGTTCAATGAAAAAATGTTGAGGGCTTTGACGGCTTTTAGCGAAGGTCTGGTTGAACATGGTCTAAAGTTTCGTTCAGAAAAAAACGGCGAGACCATTGATCAGGCCATCAAACGCGAGATTTCCGACATGACCAGATTGCTGGCGGAAACTCATCGTCTAGATGATACTGCCAAGCGGATATTGACCGAGGGCATTGTTAAATATGCCCAGGGTTTTTATCTGGTAATGCGCAGAAATGATATTGAAAATTATAAAGAAGTAATCGAAAAAATCGGCGAGTATTTCAAAGCTATGGACGACAAATATTATTCCGAGTTAGAAGGACAACCCGAGGACATGAGGATGTTGATTGAATTTTTAGACAATAAAAAAATTCTCTAAAAGTCAGTTTTGATTGAATAAAAAAGTCTCAACATAATCGTTGCGGCTTTTTTATGTGTAAAATTGTCACAATAAGTAAATGATTTGTTTAATTCTGGGGCTAAAGGCCCTGATTTTTTGATACTTTATTGACAATAATATAAAATTATGTCTAGAACATTGAAAACTTGATAACCGCCCGGAAGGGCAAAGGAGGAAAGATGCTCACAATAATTTTGGGAGCAATAGCATTGCCCATGGTTTATGTGGTAATAGTATTTATCACTACAAAATCTTTTTCAATTCGCGATTTTATGCTAGTCATACTTGTGGTAGTCGGAGCGATAATTGGATTTGCCATAGCATTGTTCATGCCTCGAACTGAAGAAATCATCGCCACCTATTACCCGCAAAAGATAATGGATTCTCCATTTGGCGAGATATACTTCATCGAGAGTAACAATGAGAAGCGTGATGACGGGACCGCCTGTAATTCCTACTACTTCGTCGTCGACGGAAAACATAGAATCATTGCGGAAAATGAGCTGGTTATAGTTTGGGGCCAATGGAAAAACGGAGATAAAATAAAAGTAGAGATAAGCAGAATAATTCCCAAGCCAAAATTAAAACACTGGACCATCTGCTCGTTCAAGGAAATAGCAACGATCTATGGCCCGCGCTCTTGCGCGCTATAAAGAAGGAGACAAAATGAAATGTCAAAAATGTGGAAAAGAAACATTCGTTTCAATCGATGATTGTGCAACAATCAAGTGCGAGAGTTGTGATACGGACTTATTACAGCAATGTCCCGTTTGTAAGGAATTGCACGAAAATCCCTTGCCCGAGCATTGCCCCAAGAACGGTCAGAATATTGAAAAATATCTGGCGCTGGAAAAGGCAAAGGAAGATTTGAAAGAGACGGATATGTGAGATAGAACAACCGACCCCACCAAAAAGCCGCGACCAATGTCGCGGCTTTTCTTTATCTACAGATTCCCGCCTGCGCGGGAATGACAGAATAATTAGCCCTTAATGCTCTCAATCTTTACCTTGAGATAATTCTGACGATGACCATTCACCGTGTTCTCGCGCGTCTTGGGTTTATATTTGACTACACGCACCTTGCGCGTACGACCAGCCTCAACTATCGTGCCGGCAACCGTCGCACCTTCCACTGTAGGAGCACCGACTTTGACATCCTTGCCATCGTCTTCGCCAACCAATAAAACTTGGTCGAAATTGACCGCGCCTTCAGTCAGTTCTAGTAGAGTTTCAATTTGAATTGTTTGACCTTCACAAACTTGATACTGCTTGCCACCGGTCTGAATAACTGCGATTTTCATAATGTATTTGTTCAATAGTATTTTTAACGCTCCAATTATAGGCTAATTCAGTCTGGCCGTCAATAGGCTTGACATAATTTTCACAATATGGTATAAATTCTCTACCCACTTAACAAATCAAGTCCCCAACAACTCAAATTAGGAGGGAGGTAAAATTGTTCATTGCTTTATTTAGAAAGATCACCGCGCGCTGGCGCAAACTTCTCGGCCCATCGAACACCGAGATTTTCCAAGAGTATCAATCAGATCATTCACCCTTGGACATCCTAAGAAATTAGCCGTCCAAGGCTCACCCGATTGCAAGTCCCCCGAATCCTCGGGGGCATTTTTTTTATTTCACTTCACCCATTCTCGCCCTTCGCGCCGTCCACACTCCCATTACCCCCATCCCCGCCAACAAAACCGCCAACGCCGCCACCTTCTGCCAACTTTGCAAAAATAAAGCCGCCGCCCCAAACAATACCGCCCAACCATACAGAAACAAAACCGCCTGCCGTTGTGAAAGCCCCGCGTCCAAAAGCCGAAAATGCAAATGTAGTCTATCCCCTTGAAATGGCGATTTCCGCTCTTTGAAAATCCGCCGTCCGATCACCCAGATTAAATCCAACAACGGCACCCCCAAAACCAATAGTGTCGTAGCTATCTTACTACCGGAAATTATCGCCAGCACCCCTAGCATAAAACCACCGAAC
>CAZJMI010000030.1:0-9482 GCA_964547305.1 uncultured Gammaproteobacteria bacterium | reverse complement strand
GCTGTCGAGTTTTCCATAGTTTTGGGAAAACCGCCATATGTGTGTGCACATTACCAACACCCCTTGACTTTTTCCAAAAACCATATAAAATACCCCCATGTCTTACGAAGACCGATTTAAGGCCGTAGACCGGCTTTATCGGGCCGGAGAAATTGACCAAGCCCGGGCTCTTTTACAACACATAAAAACAAAAGCGGAAAGTGAGGATAATGTGGTTATTCTAGTTAAAACCTGGCAGTGTTTAATCGTATTCTATCAAGACCAAGGCCAGCTGGATGAGGCGTTGACAGTCGCCAATTACGCTCTCGAAAATTTAAAGCGGCTGAAGCAACAATCTTCGGCGGACTATTGCGACATTCTCAAGCGCCGCGGTTTCGTCTATTACCTCAAAGGCGATGTCGCGCGCTTTTTGAGCGACGTTGATGAAGCGCTCGCCATCGCCGAGGAAAATCATCCTGAATTGGCTATAGCCGGTTGTGTCGGTGTCTTGGGCATTTACTATCAAGATACCGGCCCGCACGATTTGAACCAAGCGCTGGATTGTATCTCCCGCGCGCTGGAAATCCAAAATCGTATCGGCGAGCGCGAAAGCGCCGTCAAACTTATGATCAACCTGGGCGCGTTGCGGCGGGCCAGAAAAGAATTCGCCGAATCTCTGCAAGTTTTGCGCGTGGCCTTAAACGTCGCGCAATCATTAAAACTTACGCGGCCCATCATCAACTGTCATCTGGAAATCGGTAAATTGTTTCTGGCGCAAGACAACTTAGCCATGGCCAAAAGGAAATTAAATTTGGCGCTAAAATTGTCCGAGTCTACCAATTTCGCCAACGAGAAAGGGGACTGTTATCGTGAGCTGGCGCGCGTCGCCGCTCAAAGGGGGGCCAAAAAAGCCAGTCAAGCGTTTTATCAAAAGGCGCTTGCTATCTGGCAAGGGTACGGGTATCAGCAAAAAGCCACCGCCGTGGCGAAGGAAATGAAAAAATGATACCTGGAGGTAATTATGCTACTCGCGTTGCGAGCATTGCAAACGGAACTGTTTGCGGTCGTGAACAAAATCAGGCGAAACCGCTATACGCCAATCACTATCGCCTTTGTGTCCATTATTTTATGGGCCATCAGCCACCCGCTAAATATCCGTCATCTGGCGGGTGAGGTGTGTGTCGGGGACATTCAACTTGTTTCCGAAAGTCAAATGGTCATTACCTTTGATGCCCGCGGCAATGAATTACCAAAAGCAGATTGGATTGAAGCGGGGGATACCATCACCGCCGTCGGCTTTGTCAAAAGTGCCTATACTACCGACGGCGATGATAGCCCACAGGTAATAGTCGAATATAAAAACCAATACGGCTACTTTTGGTACCTTATGGCCAAAGATGAGTTTCGCTATGCCAGTGAAAATTATCGGCTCTATCAGCAGCGTCAAGAAAAAATCGCATCTGCCATTGAAAAATTTCATCAACCGGCAGATTCGACCACCATGGTGGTCAGTAAATAAAATTTCAACCATTCTTCGGGGCGGCCCGGAAATCTCACCAGAGAAATCCGCGCCGCCCTTATTTTATTCTATCCCTTGCCCCCCACTTCATTCTCTAGTAAAATATAAGTACTAGAATTTTTTTTATGCGCGTCATCGCTTGGTTAAATGTTTTAGCCGGCATCTGGCTAATCTTATCGCCCTTCGTTTTCAATTATCCGCTCAACAGCCGGATCATGTGGGGCAATTTATTTTCCGGCCTCATTGTCATTACCCTTAGTCTTATTTTAACAGCTGCTCATCGCGCCTAATTTTATCCCCATGGACACCAACCCTCTCAAAACCCCCGAAGCCCCCATTACTCCCGATACTGCCGCGGCTACACCCGAGCTCACACCCGAGTTAGGCGCCCTTCCATCTCCCGAGCAGCCGTCAACTCCCGAATCCGTTCTGGAACAGCTCTCGGAATCTCAAGAACCCGGCGCCCCTGTCGCCTCTTCGACCGCCCCTGATGCCACCGCCGTCAATACCCCCGCACCCCCATCCGACGGTCCCGACTTAAGCCCCGCCGCCATTGAGAAAATATTGGAAAAAAATCTCGCTGAAGTCTACCAGGCCATACCGGAATATCTACGTCCCGAATTTCGCGAAAAGGGCGCGGAAACGGCCTCCAAAATTTCCACGCTTTTACAATCCGCTAAGTTAAAAATTAGAGAAATTATCGATTTAATTTTAAATTGGCTCAAAATCGTCCCGGGCCTCAACCGCTTCTTTATAGAAAAAGAAGCCGCCATCAAGGCCGAAGAAATTCTGGGACTTTTTAACCAAAAAGGGGGAGACTCGGCTTAATGCTATCGGCTTTAAGCGTCCAATTAGCACAACTGGGTAATACTGGTTTCGACTACCAGCCATCTTCGGTTGACGGCCCTGTGACGGCTGCCTCATTTTCGTCCATCATCACCAATCCATATTTCGGCCTGCTGCTCCTGGCCATTGTCGCCATCCTTGGCGCTATTGCTTTTTGGGTAATTTTCAAAAGGAGTCTGCGCGGCACCGTGCGCTTTTTGCCCACTATGAATTGGGTTATGCTCTTGGTCCGCGTTCCGAAAGATATTGAAGAAAAAGAGGGTCAAAATAAAAAAGCCATCGAGCTACTAGAATTATTAGAACCACTCTATGCCAATTTGGGAGGGCTTAAACCACAAACCAATTTTTCTACCGCCTGGTTGGGTCGTCAGGATCATTTTTGTTTTGAAATCGCCCGCCAAACCGATGGCCTGATATATTTTTATGTTGCCGTGCCGTCCACCATGCGTGATTTTTTCGAAGAACAAATTCATGCCTATTATCCCGCCGCCCACATCGAAGTCACTACCGATTACAATATTTTTGATCGCGTTGGTGCCACTGTCGGTGCCGAAATTACCTTGGCGCGCGAATCCATGTTCCCCATCAACACTTACAAAAAAATCGGCGGCGACTCCATGGTTTCCATTACCAATAGTTTAAGTAAACTCGGCCCGCGCGAAAGCGGTCTGATTCAAATCGTCGCCCGTTCCGCATCGGCTGGTTGGCGCGCCCGTGGTGTCAAAGTCGCCCAAGACATGCACCAAGGGAAAAAACTTGACCCCGTCCTCAAGGCCTCCGGAGGCAATAGCCTTCTCAAGGCCATCAGCTTTTTGTTCAATTATCTTTTCACCAGTAAGCCGACGGAGGACCCATCCAAGCCCAAGCCGGAAGAAACACATCGCCTGTCGCCCATGGAAGAAGAAATTGTTAAATCACTGGAGAACAAAGCCAATAAGGCTGGGCTCGACGTCAATATTCGCGTCATCGTCAACAGTACCACTCTACCCGCCGCCAAAACTTCCCTCGACAACATCCTTAATTCTTTTTCACAATTCAGCAATTACCAATACGGCAATTCCTTCAAATTCAAAAAATTAACCTCCAAAAAACTTGACCGCCTCATCCGCGATTCCATCTATCGCAATTTTGATGAAAGCCGCTCTTTCGTACTCAATACTGAAGAAATGAACAGTCTCTATCACTTCCCGCTGCCCCGCACCGAAACGCCTATGATCGTCTGGCTGCAGGCCAAAAATGCACCCGCCCCTATCAATACCCCCAAAGAGGGACTCTATCTCGGCGACAACATTTACCGCGGGTTAGCCACTCCCGTCCACATGAAACGCGAAGACCGCCGCCGCCACTTCTACCTCATCGGCATGACCGGCACCGGTAAATCCAAATGGATGGATGGCCTCGCCCTGCAAGATATCCACAACGGCGAAGGTATGTGCTTTATTGACCCTCACGGAGATGATGTGGACCTCATTATTTCTTGCCTGCCAAAAAATCGCGCCGATGATGTTGTCATCTTTGACCCTTCGGATTACGACCGACCCCTGGCACTCAACATGTTGGAATACGACCCGAAATATCCCCAGCAAAAAGTTTTCGCTATCAACGAAATGCTCGCCATCTTTGACAAGCTCTATGACCTCAAAGCCACCGGCGGCCCCATGTTTGAACAATACATGCGCAACGCCCTGATGCTGGTGATGGACGACCCCGAATCCGGCGCCACCCTCATGGAGATTCCCAAGGTGCTGGCCGATGAAGATTACCGCAATTACAAACTTTCCAAATGCCAAACCCCGGTCGTCAAAGACTTTTGGATCAAGGAAGCACAAAAAGCCGGCGGTGAAGCCGCTCTCGCCAATATGGTACCTTATATCACTTCCAAATTGACGCCCTTCATCGCCAATGATTTGATTCGCCCCATCATTTCCCAGCAGCATTCTTCTCTGGATTTCGCCCAAGCCATGAATGAGGGTAAAATTATTTTAGTCAAACTCGCCAAAGGCAAAATCGGCGACATCAACGCCAACTTACTAGGCATGATCGTCATTGGTAAAATTCTCATGGCCGCCCTCGGTCGCGCCAATCAGCCCGAAGACCAACGCCGCGATTTCTATCTCTACATCGACGAATTCCAAAACTTTTTGACCGAAAGTATCAATGTCATTCTTTCTGAAGCGCGTAAATATCGGCTCAACCTCATCATCGCGCACCAGTTCTTGGGCCAGCTTACTGTCAGCGGCAATGACGACAAAATCCGCAAAGCCGTTTTCGGCAATGTCGGCACCAAGTGTTGTTTCCGTATTGGCACCGAAGACGCCGAAGTCATGGTCAAAGAATTCGCTCCTGTTTTCAGCGCTTACGATTTGACTAATTGCCCAGCATATCATAACTTTATCAAGTTGATGATCGATAACGCCAATCCGCCGCCCTTCAACATTCGCGTTCCTTACGTCAAAAAACTCTATCAAGAAGACCCCGCCAAGGCCGAGCTCATCAAACAGCTCTCTCGCCTTAAATACGGCCGCGACCGCGCGCTCATTGAGGCCGAGGTGGCCAGTCGCAGTAATTCGCTCGAAGAAGAGGAGGAAAAAGAAGCGGAAAAAGACGAAGACCTTGACGACATTATCAAAGACCTCGAAACTTAAAATCCCATTTCATGTTCACAGCTTGGCTACTAGGCTGGTTACTTTTATCTCAAATATATCCTTCCGCCGGTATTCTGCCGGTCGATTTTTCACATTCTGATTTGCCGGACATCGAGGCCGCCCCCGCGGCCTCGACCGGCGCTCCGCGCCGGATTACCGACCCCTTGAGTCTGGGCGTGCAATTGACCGCTCGCAACTTTTTGGCCTTGGATGTGGATAGTCGCGCCGTGCTTTTTTCACAAGATGCTTATCGCGCCGTCCCCATCGCCAGCCTCACCAAACTCATGACCGGCTTGCTGTTAGCCGAAAGCCAGCACGCGCCCGACCAGCTTATTACCATGAAAGCCGAGGACGAAGTCGGTGGCTCTCGTTTAGCGCTAGCTACTGACGAGGCTGTCGCCTTCCAGGATTTATTTATTGCCAGCCTGATTGCGTCCGGCAACAACGGCATTGCCGCCCTCGTGCGCTCTTCCAGCTCGACTCGTGATGCCTGGGTCACCGCCATGAACGCCAAAGCCCGCCAGCTCGGTATGTCACAAACACAATTTTTTGACCCTACCGGCTTGGACCCGCGCAATGTTTCCACCGCCCATGACATTTCTCTGTTGGCCATTGTTGCCTTCCGTCAGCCGCAACTGAAAAACGCTCTCCTGCAGTCCCACTATAATTTTCGCACCGCCACCGGTCGTTCAATGACAGTCTTCAGCACCGACCAGCTCCTGGGCAGCTTTTTAAACAAAGCCGGCGAGTATCGCATGGAAGGCGGCAAAACCGGTTATTTACCCGAAGCCGGCTATTGCCTGGCCACCGAAATCGTCAAAGATGGGCATCATATCATCACCGTTGTACTTGGCAGCCGTACTCTGGCAGATCGTTTCCAAGATACCAAAAGTTTAGCTTACTGGGTTTTTAATAATTACCAATGGTAGGGGAATGGCTTTTAATTATTTTAACTTCAGCGGCGCCCATTAGTGAGCTGCGCGGCGGCATCCCGTTGGCTATGGGGGTTTACCATTGGCCTTGGTGGCAAGCCCTACCTCTGGCCGCCGCCGCTAATTGGTTGGCCGCGGCTATCTGGCTCGGCTTCATAATTCTTGCCTCCGATTGGCTCTCGCGCCACAGCCGTCACGCCCATCGGTTCTTTGCTTGGCTTTTTCAGCGCACGCACACTCGCCATAACCGTAGTTTCAAACGCTGGGGCGCCTTAGCCTTGGTCCTTTTTGTCGCCATTCCTCTACCTTTTACCGGCGCCTGGTCGGGCGCTGTCGCCGCCTTCGTCTTTGGCGTTCCTTATCGTCGCGCACTACTGCTTTTAGCTCTCGGCATCCTCTTAGCCGGGCTGGCAGTCACCATTTTGAGCGGCGGCATCATTGCTTTGGCCACCTAGCGCTTCGCCTCTGTTTGTGCTATATTGACTGCGTTAATCTCAAATATGTCAAAAATTGTCTTGGCCAACTGGAAAATGAATCTTAGCCTCAAGCAGGCGCTTGTTTTGGGTCGCCGCCTGACCGCCAAGCTGGATCGCCAGCCACTGGCAGGGCTTGAAATTGGCCTTTGTCCGTCTTTCCCGGCTCTCGCGCCCGTAAAGGCGGTGCTGTCAAATGATATTGCTCTCGGCGCGCAAGACGCTTTTTGGGAGACCCGCGGTTCTTTTACTTCGGCCGTTTCGCCCGCCTTACTCAAAGAAGTCGGTTGCCGCTATGTCTTACTCGGTCATTCGGAACGCCGTGCTTGTTTAGGTGAAACCGACGCCCTCGTCAATCGCAAATTGCGCGCCGTTATCAAAGCCGGCCTCACACCCGTCCTTTGCGTCGGAGAAACATGGGAAGAGCGCCGTGCCGGCCATCAAGACCTAGTCTTGCTTCGGCAAGTTTCCGCTGCCCTGCGTGGTATCAAGCCCGCCACTATCAAAAAACTTCTAATCGCCTATGAGCCGGTTTGGGTCATCGGTACCGGCCAAGCCATCGCTCCCGCCCAGGCCGTCTACGCCTCCCAGGTCATCCGCCAGCAAGTAGGGGATTCCCTGGGTATGCGCATCGCCGCTTCCAAATTACGCCTACTCTATGGCGGTAGTGTCTCCGCCGATAATGTCACAGATTTTGTCGGCCCGGACAAATTGGATGGCGTGCTGGTTGGCCGTCAAAGTCTTAAGCTTACGGATTTTTATCCACTTTTGCTAAAATTAACCACCTAAAATAATTATGGGTGCTATTCTACCGCAAATTCTCATTATTCTGGCTGTCGGCGCTATTATCTATTTGGTTATCAAAAAGTTTTCATATTTAGCCAGCGTCGATACGGAAAATATGCGCGAAGAAAAACAAGCTGAACTCAAAGTTAAAATTTTGGAAGACCGCCTTAAACGCAACTTCGTCATATTTGGTCAGCGTCTCGGCGCCATTTTAAATCCGCTAGGTCAAAAATTACATAAAAAAATCACCGCCGCTGGTCAAAGCGTAACTCGCCTCAATACTCGCCTCAAAACCCAGCGCCAAGAAGTCATCAAGCGCCATCCCGAACGCGCCAAACTACTTCTCCAGGATATCCTAAATGACGCTGAAAAATTTCTGCGCGCCGAGCAATACGCCGAAGCCGAAAAAATGCTCATTGAAGCCTTGACTCTCAATCCCCGCGACAAGGATGTCTATTACCGCTTAGGCAGCCTGTATCTGGCACAAAAAAATTATCCCCACGCCCTGGCCACTTTTAAGCATATTCTCGGTTTGGAACTTAAAGGTTTGGAAATTTTAGAGCAACAAGCCGGTCCCGATAGCCCCGAAGTCACCGAAAAACGCCAAAAACTGGCCTCGCTTTATCACGAAATCGCCGAAGTTAACTTCCAGCAAGACATTCCCGAGCAAGCCAGAGATTCACTGCGCCACGCCCTTGAATATGACGCCCGCAATCCCAAATACCTTGATTTTTTCTGTGAGCTCTGTATAATCTTAAAGGATAAGGATGAAGCCTCGGACTGCCTGAAAAAATTGCGTCAAATCAATCCAGAAAACGGCAAAATTGAAAAGTTTAATCAAGAAATAGCCAATCTTTAGACTTTCAGCCGAGGTAGCTCAGTTGGTAGAGCACTTCCATGGTAAGGAAGGGGTCCCGGGTTCGAATCCCGGCCTCGGCTCTGTTTTAATAGGGGGTAGGTACCAAAGTGGTCAACTGGGGCAGACTGTAAATCTGCTGGCTTTGCCTTCGTTGGTTCGAATCCAACCCTGCCCACCAATTTTCTCCGCCGACCAAAAGGCCACCCTAGCTCAGTTGGTAGAGCTACAGTTTTGTAAACTGTGGGTCGTCGGTTCGAGTCCGACGGGTGGCTCCATTTATCAATCCCGCCGATTTTATTAAAAAAATACTATGTCACAGGACAACATGATCAAGATGGAATGCATGGAATGTCATCACATTACCTATCATGTCCATAAGAACAAAAAAAAACTTCGCGAGCGCTTGGAATTGAAAAAGCATTGCCCGTTCTGTAAAAAACATACCATGCACAAGGAGACTAAGTAGCAGGCGCTAAAAGCCACCTCATCGGTGGCTTTGCGCTCGTTCCTCACGCCGAGGGAATCGACACTTTGAAAATTAACCGGGGCGCGTAGTATAGTGGTAGTACAGGGGTCTCCAAAACCTCTAGTGGGGGTTCGATTCCCTCCGCGCCTGCCATAAGAACATCTCGCGAGAGGTGTTTTTGTGTTTTTAAAAGCGTATAATATATTTGTACGGCCTGTGATTTTGTTATACAAAATATGCGTGCTAAAAAAGAAAAAAATTTAGCCTTTATAGACGGGCAAAATTTATACATGGGCACTCGTTCCGATAGCCCGGCGTGGAATATTGACTTAGCTAAATTCTGCGTCTATTTGAAAAACAAATATAAAGTTTCAAAAATATACTATTTTTTGGGCTATATCAGCGACAACCATAAAGAATTATATGAATCTATCCAGGAGGCCGGATATATTTTGATATTTAAGGAGCACACTGATGCCATGTTAGGCAAAAAGAAAGGTAACGTTGATTCTGATATTATTTTTCATGTAATGAAAAAGTTATACAAAAAAGAATCCTTCGACAAAATAGTTCTTGTTTCTGGCGATGGTGATTATAAAGCGCTAGTGGATTTTTTAATCGAAGAAAATCGCTTTAAAAAAATTCTTTTTCCAAATAAGAAATTTGCCTCTTCATTGTACAAAAAATTAGAACCGGCATATTTTGACTATCTAAGCAGCCCACCTATTAAGAATAAAATTGAGCATAAAAAAATTGAGCATAAAAAAAGAGGGGTCTCCTTAGGTAATTAACCGTTCGGATTCCCCTCGTCTTGATAAATATAGTATACTCCAGTCATGAAAAAAAGTCAACCCGCCTGTGGATAAGTCCGCGCCTGCCATAAGAACATCTCGCGAGAGGTGTTTTTGTGTTGGGCCGCCGCGTGTTTTAGGTACACACTTTTGGCGGTTTTTAATTAGCTAATAATAGCGCCTCGT
>CAZJMI010000029.1:0-9706 GCA_964547305.1 uncultured Gammaproteobacteria bacterium | reverse complement strand
AGCAATTACAGCAAAATCTAGATGCTAGCCAAGCCGCGCAAACCACCGAAGCTACTAAACTTCGCGAGCAATTAGCCAAAGGCAAAACCCCGTCGCCCACTACGCCTACCAATATTTTTGCCCAGCCGGCCAGCGATGCATTGCCGGTTGATGAAATTATCAAGCTTCGCGTTCAGCTTGAAAAATTAAATAACCTTCTGAAACTAGCGAAACTAGACAAAAAGAAAGAGGGTGAATTTAATCGCCGTGCCACCGAATTATTCTCGCGTATTTGGCAGGGCGAAGATAAGCAACTTTAAATCAATCTAAATCAATAAAAGGTGGGACATTTTAGTCTACTTAAATTAAACAACCTACCGCCGGAGGTTCGTCAGCAAATCCTGTCGCCGGAGTTTTCCGCCGCGCGCCATGAAATTCAATCGCGCCATCAATTGACAGATGAACAATCATCAGCCCTCCTGGATATTGTCACCGGTGTTATTTTTCAAGATATTGCCTTACCTGACCTTGAAGAAAATTTGGCCGCCGAGCTGGAAATTGAATCGCCACTTCCCGAACAACTAGCTCTGGATATCGCCAATGAATTTCTCCTACCCATCGCCTCGCGCTATCCCGACCTCTCGGATTATATAAAAAAAATAACCGCCCGTGCCGCCCGCGCCACTCGTCAAAATGCCTCTCTGACGCTAGATACCCCCACCAATGTTAGTGACCTCCTCAAACAGCACCGCGACCTGGCCGTACTCAAAATTACTGCCAACCCCATCAATTCCCAAGCTCTGAATAAAGACGTAGCCCCCAGTTTGGAAAATTGGGTCAAAGATTATCTTTACGAAACCGGCTCTCAAGAGCACTCATCTCTAGAGCGTGCCGAATATATGACTAAAAGTAGTAATGTTAAACAACTGTCGCCCGAAGAAAAAAGCCTATTATCACGCTTTTTGCGCTCCTATGATGAGAAGGTTCCCTTGCGCCTGGCCCGCAAAAATAATCTTTTGATTATTCTCGACCCCGACACCTCTGCTCGCCCGTCTATCACTGATCGCCCCGCCCCGGCGCCGTCACCTATTCCCAAAACACCTATCCCTACTCCACCTCAACCCGAAATCCCAAAAACTCCCACCACCCCCGAACCGCCCCGACCGCTCATTGCCAATCTTACACCGCTGGAAAAAGCTGCGATTGCCAAACTCAATCTTAATCTTACCAATCCCGTACTAGTCGCCCGCCTCAATGATCTCTTGGCTGGCTTTATGCGCGGCGCGCGTTCTCGCTGGAAAGTTATTGAAACACTAACAAAAAATGAATCACTTGGGGGTTTGAGTTTGGATACCGATCAAGCGCGTAAAATTATTAGCGATTTAGAAAAGCCCACCACGCCCCAACCATCCACCCCCGTCTCTAGTCCCGTCCTCGCCCCTAAACCCGCCCCCATCGCGCCCCCTACTCCTGTATCAAGTCCCGCTTCTGCCTCGTCAAAACCGCCAGAGCCTTCATTCTCCAACACCACTGACGAAATCAAACTTATTGACGACTTTTTCACCCACCAAGCCGCCTCGCCACCGGCCCGCGCTCG
Source organism: uncultured Gammaproteobacteria bacterium (assembly GCA_964547305.1). Taxonomy (GTDB): domain Bacteria; phylum Patescibacteriota; class Patescibacteriia; order UBA2591; family JBAYNP01; genus CAZJMI01. Next base: position 8,130 of record CAZJMI010000029.1, on the reverse strand, counting down.
TCTTCCCATCCCTGCCGCCCCGGCCATCACGCCGCCATCCACCGCCACCCCACCAGCTACCCCCTTCGCTTCTGCCCCGAGAAAAATCACCGACATTCAAACTCCGCGCCATACCGTTGGCCCCATAGAAGAGCTGCGACTCCTTGCCCTCAATGATTTACGACAATTCCCCGGCGGTTTTCCGGCCGCGCTCGCTCGCATCAAAGAAAAAATAGACTTGGCCGCCACTGACCATGACCCGAGTAAAAGAATTGCCGCCATTCGTGCTTGGCGTGACAGTGCGATTAGCCGCCTTTATTTACGCCTCGGTCAAGAAAGCTTACTAAATGGCCAAAATATATCCCAGCTTATATCCTCGCGTCCCCAGTCTCCCGATAGTTTAAGCCTGGAAGAATTTAACGCCCTAGCCGATTTCAATCAAACTTTAAGAAATTAATTTAAATATTCGCCATGCAATTTATCGTCCCCCAATTTATCGATGTCGAACAAAAAATTATTGGTCCCCTAAGTTTGCGGCAATTTTTTACCTTGCTTTTAGGCGGTATCGCGGTGGCAATTGAATGGCGTTATTCCGACTTGGCGCTCCTGATTATTTTAGCTCTTCCCACTGTTATTATCTGTGTTTCCCTGGCCTTTGTTCAAATCAATGGCTCTCCCCTGCACTACTTTTTGCTCAATTTTGTTAGCATTTTTACTAAACCACTTTTGCGTGTTTGGTCAAAAAACTATAAAATAAAGACTAAGGAAGTTTCACGCCCTGTCAAAGCCGATAAAACACCCACGCTTCCTACCCGCCCGATGATTACTCATCAGCGTATTTCCGAGCTGGCCCTCGTCGTTGATACCGGCGGAGCTTATCAGCAAGAACCAAGCCTGCCCCCCGAGTCGCCACCCATCGACGTCGCCCCTGCCGCGGAAATTAAAACTTAAATTATGCCTACCACTCCCAAAAAATCCCAAACTCACGCCGCCACCCAAGCCCATCTTGATATTTCTGAAATCAAAGAAGATTGCGTGGTGCTCAAAAATGGCAGTCTCTGCGCCGTACTCTTGGTTTCTTCCATTAACTTCGGCCTTAAATCCGCCCAAGAACAAGACCAGATTGTTATGGCTTACCGTGATTTTTTAAATAGTATTCGTGAATGGCCTATTCAAATCGTCATTCAATCTCGTGCCATTGATATTTCCGGATACCTGGACAGTATGGGCAAACGTCTACGAGAGCAAACCAACGAGCTGCTACGCGTTCAAATGCGCGATTATATTCAATATGTAAAAGAATTGGTCGATATCGGTCAAATCACCAGTAAACGTTTTTATGTCGTAGTGCCTTACAGCCCGATGGAAGACACCAAACGCAACTTTTTCTCACGTGTCAGCACTCTTTTTTCCGCTTCCCAGTCTATCAGCCTTAGTCACAAAACTTTTACCAAATACAACGAAGCCCTCGCCAAGCGTGTCACCTATATTATGAGTGGCTTGCAAGGTCTCAATCTCAATTCCGCCCGGCTCAACACACAAAGCCTGATTGAACTATTCTATAATTCTTATAACCCCGCCACCTACCAACAAGAAAAAATGACCGATACCGATAAATTGCGCCTGGAAGAAGATAATCAACCAGCCGCTCAATAAAATATTCTCATTATGGCCATCACTTTTAAATCACCACTCCCGGAGAAACCGACCGCCACAGCCCAGGAAGTCAAACAAACCGTAGAGCAAGAGCTCGGTTACTTGCGCGGCTCTATGAGCATCCGCGACCTCATCGCCCCCTCGGCGCTCAAGGTCAATCCATCCAATTTGGAGCTGGACGGACGTTTGGCGCGCACTATTTTTGTCGTCGCTTATCCGCGCTATATTTCTGTCGGTTGGTTCGCTCCTATTATCAATATCAATCATCCCCTGGATATTGCTATGTATTTTTATCCCATCCCTACCGGCTATATTTTGAAAAAATTGCGCGACAAAGTTGCCGTTGCTCAAGCCATCCTTAGCGATGTTGCCGAGAAGGGCGGCCCGCGCAACCCCATGGAAGAAATTGCCCTCGCTGATATGGAAAAATTGCGTGACCAGCTTACCGAAGGCACCGAATATTTTTTTCAATTCTCTCTCTATGTCACCTTTTATGCCGAAGACGCCGAAAAGCTTGACGCTGTTAATGAGCAAATAGAAACCATCCTTGGTTCACGGTTGGTTTTTTCCAAGCGTGTGCTTTATCAGGCCGAGCAAGGCTTCAATTCCACTCTGCCGCTCTGTCATGACGAGCTGGCCGTCGGTTTCAATATGAACAGCTCTGCCTGTGCCTCATCTTTCCCCTTTATGTCGGCCGATGTCACTTCTGACGATGGTATTCTCTATGGCATCAACCGCCACAACAATGGCTTGATACTCTTTGACCGCTTTTCTCTTCAAAACGCCAATTTAACCGTTTTTGCTACCAGCGGCGCTGGCAAAAGTTATGCTATGAAGTTGGAATTGATTCGCAGTCTTATGCTTGGTACCGAAGTTATTGTTGTTGACCCCGAAAATGAATATCGTCACCTCTGTGACGCCGTCGGCGGCGCTTATGTTAATATTTCTCTAGCCTCTGAAAGTAAAGTTAATCCCTTTGACCTGCCCCGCCCCACCAATGATGAACAAAAATCCGAAGATATTATTCGCTCCGCCGTTATTACCCTCAAAGGCTTACTCAAACTTATGATCGGCTTACGTGACGAAAATGACCACCTTTATTTCACCCCCGAAGAAGATTCTATTCTAGATCGCGCCCTGCTCGAGACTTACGCCAAAAAAGATATCACCCCCCAAACCGACCTCAAGCAACCGAATCTAGAAATGCCCGTTTTGACCGATCTAGAAGAAGTTTTGACCGGCATGACTGGTGCCGATAATTTAGTTCAACGCCTCAAAAAATATTCCGAAGGCACCTTTTCCGGCCTGCTCAACAATCCCACCAATGTTGACACCAAAAATCAAATGGTGGTTTTCAGTGTTCGTGACCTAGAAGACGAACTCAAGCCTATTGCCATCTATACCATTGTCAATTATGTTTGGAATATAGTCCGCTCCAGCCTCAAAAAGCGCCTTTTGACCATTGATGAGGCTTGGTGGTTGATGCAACAAGAAGATTCCGCCAAATTTATCTACGCGCTTGCTAAAAGAGCCCGCAAATATTATCTCGGCGTCACCACCATTACTCAAGACGTCAACGATTTTCTCACTTCCGTTTATGGCCAAGCCATTTTAAATAATTCCGCCCTTCGCATTTTAATGAAACAATCTCCTTCTACGGTTGACCTAGTGGCCAGTACCTTTAAACTTACCGAAGGAGAGAAACTGCTGCTACTGGAGTGTGGAGTAGGAGAGGGGATTTTCTTCGCTGGTGAAAAGCACGCCGCCATAAAAATCGTCGCCTCCTATACCGAAGACCAGCTCATCACCACTGACCCGCGCCAACTACTGGAAATTGAAGAATCCAAACAAGAGCTTCAATCGCCCGATTTAAATCAAAATCAATCCTAATATGCCTAAAATTATTCGTTGGTTATTTATTGTGCTCCTGCTGGTCATCATTGGCTGGGCCCTTTGGTGGTGGTTTATTCAACGTCCCGCCCATAATGATAATTTAGTCCCCCTCAACGACGGCCAAAGCGCCCTCACTCCTCAAGTCGGCATGGAGGATGTCGGTAATTTACCCGTCGCCGTTGATGACCGCGTCCTGATTCAAAAAGCTCTCAATTGGGGCGAGCGTTTCGCCACTTATTCCAATCATGATAATTATCAAAACTTTGCCGAACTATATTCCGTGATGACCGAAAATATGCGCGCGCAAAATCAGTCTTTTATCGACCAGTTGCGCGCCGCGCATAAGCCCACTGACCCCTATTGGGGCATCACCAGCCGCGCCTTGACGGCCGCCATCCAGTCCGGCGGCGCCTCTTCCGGTTCCACCACTATCAAAGTTTCTCTTCAGCGTCATGAAACAGGCCAAAATTTAGACCAAACCTATCCCCAGGATTTGCTTTTTGAAATAGTTAAAATCGATACTGACTGGTTCATCCAAACCGTCCGTTTCTTAACCCCCTAAAACCATGGCCAAGAATATCAATCCCCGACCATCAAAACAGGAGGCTGATTTTAAGCGTGACTACAACAAAGAAAAACTGGCCGCCACTCGGCCGGTCTCTTCTTTTCCGCCCTTATCAGAGCAATTTTATACCGGCACGCCGGATACTTATTCTACTACGGAATCGTCTCTAGCCGGTTCCGATGTTCCGCCTGGCGCAACTCGCGATTTTGAACAAGGTTATCAGCCACCATCTTTCCGCCCCGCCTATCAAAGCCAACTTACTCCAGACGAGCACCGCCGCGCCCTTCGTCGTGATAAGCACGCCCCCTTACCACCAACGAATTTCGGCGGCGCGAACGTTGCCGCCCAAGAGGCCGGCATTACCGAGTTTAACTTCCACAGCCCCAAGGCGCTCATTCGCGATTGGAAAAAAGTCCGCGCCGCCGCCATTAAGCTTAAATCCGGCGGGTTTTCCGACCTTACCATGGACATGGCCGCCCAGGCTGGCCAGCAATTTACCGGCCAACTGTTAAAAACCGCCTGGACAAATATTATTGATACTTTTGGCGTCAGCTTTTTGTATGTAATTTTGCATTGGTTCTGTCGCTATTCACACGTCAATATGGACCTGCGTGAGTATTTTTGCCCCTTTGGCAGCGAATGGACCAGCGGCAAAGCAGGTCTAGGCTCCGCGGCCCCCACCTCTAGCACTCCCGCCATCGCCCCAAAAGCCTCCCCCGCAACCAAAACGGCCGCTTCTGCCGCGAACCAAAAATCCTCTACTGCGGGCGGCGCTTCTGATGTTGATTCTTCCATGGAAGGCAAAGTCGCCGCCGTAAAAGACAAAGTCGGCAAAACCGCTGAATATCTTGAACTCGGCCTCTTTTATACACTCTGCTTTATATTATTCCTCGCTCTTATTGTTGTCGCGGCCCTGGTATTTTTCGTTCTCTATGTCGTCTACATCGCGCTTTTCGCCTCTATGTCAGAAAAATGGGAAAATCGCCAAGTACTCTTTGCCGGATTTAAAGCCTTATGGGACGCCGTCAGAGGCGTGAAATAATTCTCGTCTAATCTCGTATGTTTAAAGCACTCAAAAATCTAAATTTTCACCCACTCAACACCCCGCTGCTCATCATTGTAGCCGGTTTTGTTGTTTTTATAAGTATCTTTGCCGTTTATGCCCCCGCGTCCGCCCAAACCACCTCTCAAGTTACCGGCTGCTGCCAGTATCTGAACAAAAAGCCGACCGACGACAAACCAGTCAACCAAACCGCCGGTTGTATTGATGGCCGCTCCGAAATTTCCTGCCAAGACTCACTCACTGAAGACGAAGTCGATAGCTTTACCACTGTTTGGCACCCCAATGAAACCTGCGCTTCCATAGCCCAATGTATTGCCCCTATCGATCCTATTAAATTACAAATTCCCATTCTTGGCGTTATGAATATTACCGAGTATGGCCAGTATGTTAATTTAATTTATCGCTGGCTCTTAAGTTTAACGGGAATCTTAGCCTTTTTAAGCATCACCATTGCCGGCTTTCTCTGGATTTTGGCCGGCGGTAACCCCACCAAGATTAAAAAATACCAATCTTCTATCAAAACCAGCCTGCTGGCCATCGCTATCATCGCCCTTGGCTATATTGTTTTATTTACAATCAACCCGAAGCTAGTTGATTTCAGTCTTTCCGGTGTAGTCAAAATTAAACCCATGGAATTACATTATTTCCAAGCAAGCTGCGATATGTATGGCGGGGAGAAACAACTGGCTGCTAGTTATACCCAATTTGACGCGCAAAAATCAGCCAATGCCGCCTGCGGCGGCGCTGATAATGTTAAGGCCCTAACCCGCGCTGAAGGCAGTAACGTCTGGTGTTATTCTTGTCTTGGCTGCCCCACTACTGGTGGCTGGCTGAAATTAGCCTCCGATTTTAACGGTGGCTGTGGTGATTATTGTATCTCTAAAGGCTTTAATGCCGCCTTCAACGCGCGTTATGGCCAAGATGAATGTTGTCAATGCGAAAACCGCACGGAAAACTTACAAAGTGAATGTGAAGCCGTAAAAAATCCCACCGGCCAAGCCGATTGCACTCCTTATCACGGTTCGGCACAAGGAGATTTTGCGGAAGGTGATGTTGCTTATGTATGCCGTTATAATAATAATAAATGTAATTGGAAAAGAAGGCTGACTTGCACCAAAACATTTTTTGACGAGGGCGACGGCCGTGTCACTTATGCCCAAGTTGATTGTGGTTTTGCCCAGCCGGGGCTTGGTACTAACGCTTGTTATCGAGATGGCCCCAAAGACTGTAAAGCCTCGCTAGCCCTTGATACTAAATTCTGTGTTAATAAAAATGTACCCGCGGCCGAAGGCATAGATGCCATTTGTTGTCTGCCTTTGGAAACTTACCGAAATTTTTCCGAGGGCATCATGAGTGTTGCCGATTTAGACATAGAAGATTTTGTCTGCCAAAAATAAAAATAATTCCGTAGTATGCTATAATACCAAATAGCCATGTCTAAAAAACTCTTCCTAATTTTAGCCTTTCTCCTCGCCGCGATTGTTATCGCTCTCGCGCTCTATTATGTTTTTTTCCGTCCGGCCCCCGCCACCCCACCCGCCACCCCACCCGTCAACACCACCGGCACCTTGCCCATCATCGGCCCCAACGGAGAAGTCATCACTCCTACCAGCACCATTTCTCTACCCAGCGTCGTCACCGATCTTACCACTTCTGCCTCTTTTATCATCAATCAAAAAGAAATTGGTGCACCCGCCCTGGTCAAAGAAACCGCCGTGCTTAATCCCGAGGCTATTATTACATCCGCCGACGGAAATTTGAAATATTATGACCGCGGCACCGGCACCTTCTACCGTCTCGATTCTGACGGTCAAATAGTGCCACTTTCTGACAAAAAATTCATTGGCGTCTCCGATGTCCAATGGTCACCCGACACCAGTCGCGCCATCTTGCAATTTCCCGACGGCTTCAATGTTTTTTACGATTTTCAACAACAGCGCCAAGTCACTTTACCGCAAAACTGGAGCAATTTTTCGTTCAGCCCGAATAGTCAAAAAATTGCCTTTATCAATGACGACCTTTTGGAAAGTAATCGCTGGTTAGCCTCCGCCAACCCTGACGGCAGCGAAGTCGCCCTGATCGAGCCTGTTGGCGCCAACGCTGACAAAGTTATTGTCGACTGGTCTCCCAATAACCAAGTTGTCGCTCTTTCTCGTACCGGCGAAGCCATGGGTGCTTGGTTACAAGAGGTATATCTTATCGGTCTACACAGCGAAAATTTTCGTTCCCTAACCATCAACGGACGCGGCTTTGAAGTTCAATGGTCTCCCACGGGCCGTCAGCTGCTCTATAGCGTGTATAACGAAGAATCGCAGTACAAACCCACTCTTTGGCTCACCGAGGCCCAGGGAGACGATATCGGCCTCAACAACCACAGTCTGCAGATTGATACTTGGGCGGAAAAATGTGCCTTTAGTCCCGATGGTAAAAAAATCTATTGTGGCGTGCCGACACAGCTTGCCGAAGGCGATGGCATGGTCGGTGGCGCCTCTTGGCGTACCATGGATTATTTATATCAAATAGACCTCACCACCGGCCAACGCTCACTGCTGGATTATAGCGGTCAATTCAATGTTTCCGACCTACGTGTCTCCGACAATGGCCAAAAGCTTTATTTTTCCGACCGCGTAAATAACGTCCTCCGTGAAGTTGATCTGCCATGACACATCTTGCCCACAGAAAATCAACCCTCGTTTTTTTTATCGTCCTCCTCGGCTGTTGTTTTTTAATTTTTCCCGCGCAAACTCGCGCCGCGGACGAGGAAGATGAAATAAATCTCTGTGCGGCGGCAGGCAGCCTTTACCGTCAAATCAAAGTTAGAGCCGGCGGTGATTATCTTATGGGCGGCTTGAATTTTGTTCAGAATGACAACGGGGTTAAACTATTTTGGCTTTCACAAGAAGACCTCGCGGCCGATGGTTCCCACGGTTATTCACGCCTCTACTGCGGAATAAATAACGCTGATAGTCAGAGT
>CAZJMI010000028.1:0-10075 GCA_964547305.1 uncultured Gammaproteobacteria bacterium | reverse complement strand
GTCGGGGGAGGAGTAGGGCTGGTTTAAATCTTATTTTTTGTTAAAATGATAGGCAACCACGCCTATCATTTGGTTGATACTCTTAATTCGTCTTTATTTAAGCGCTCATGAGTTTCGTGCATCTGCATGTTCATACCCACTATAGTCTCTTGGACGGCCTGCCCAAGATTGATGATTTGATTAAAAAGGCACAGGAACATGGGGCCAAGTCAGTAGCAATGACCGACCATGGCGTGATGTACGGAGCGATTGAATTTTATACCAAGGCGCAAAAGGCGGGGATAAAACCAATTGTGGGCATGGAGGCCTATTTGGCGAAGGAAAGCCGGTTTGATAAAAAGCCACGGATAAGCGAAAAGCCCTACCATTTGATTTTGCTGGCAAAAAATCTTAAGGGTTACCAAAATCTAATCAAGTTGGCCAGTAAAGCCCAAATAGAGGGCTTTTATTATAAGCCGCGAATTGACTGGGAAATTTTACCGCAATATTCCGAGGGACTGATAGCTTTGTCGGCGTGCTTGGCGGGGGAAATTCCGCAAGCCATTTTAGACAACGACATGCAAAAGGCGGAAACGCTGGCGCGAAAATACCGACAAACATTCGGGGCGGAGAATTTTTATTTGGAAGTGCAACACCACGAGGGCGTAGCGGAACAGGCCAAGGTCAACGCGGCGATTTTTGAGCTGGGGCGAAAATTGGAAATCCCGGTGGTGGCGACCAACGATGTGCATTATTTGAACGCCGAGGATTCGGAAGCGCAAGAGATTCTCCTCTGTATGCAAACCAAGCATAAGTTGGCGGATACGGATAGAATGTCGATGCGTGATTTTGATTTGTCTTTTCGCTCGCCGGAAGATATGGCGCGAGCTTTTCCCGATCATCCGGAGGCGCTGACTAATACTTTAAAAGTGGCAGAGGCCTGCGAGCTGGAAATTGAACTGGGAAAAATTAAATTGCCGTTTTTCGAGGTGCCGGAGGGTGAGACGCCCGATTCCTACATGCGGCAGATATGCGAAAGTAATTTATCTTTTCGCTATCCCGATGCCAATGAAACAGAAATGGCGGAAGTTAAAAAGCGATTGGAATATGAATTGGATATTATTAAAACGACGGGCTACGCGTCTTATTTTTTGATTGTTTACGACTTCGTGAACTGGGCCAAGGATCAAGGAATTATGGTGGGGCCGGGGCGTGGTAGCGCGGCGGGCAGCATCGCATCTTATCTGATGAAAATTACTGACATTGACCCATTGAAATACAATTTACTTTTTGAGCGATTTTTGAATCCGGCCAGAATCTCAATGCCTGATATCGATTTGGATTTCGCTGATAACCGCCGGCAGGAGGTAATTGATTACGTATCACGGAAATATGGCGCCGATCATGTGAGTCAAATTATTACTTTTGGGACAATGGCGTCGCGAGCCGCCGTGCGTGATACCGGGCGGGTATTGGACTTCGCTTATTCAGCTTGTGATAAAATTTCCAAATTGATTCCCCTGGGGGCCAGCCTAGAAAAGGCGCTGGAAACTTCACCGGAATTAAAGACGCTCTACGACGGCGACGCGCAAACTAAAAAAAATATAGACATGGCGCGCAAATTGGAAGGGGTGGCACGGCACGCATCAACTCACGCTTGTGGGGTTTTGATCACTCCCCTGCCGTTGGATGATTATGTGCCCTTGCAACGCGCCAGTTCATCTGACGAATCAATTGTCTGCCAATTCACAATGGGCTATATAGAGAAGCTCGGTTTACTGAAAATGGACTTTCTGGGCTTAAGAAACTTAACTTTGTTGGACAACGCCTTGAAAAAGATTGAACAGACGCGAAAAATAAAGATAGCTTTGAGTGAAATTCCGATGGATGACAAAAAGACCTACAAGCTGCTACAACGAGGGGAAACGACGGGTATTTTCCAGCTGGAAAGCTCGGGCATGAAGCGTTATTTGAAACAACTGAAACCGACGGTATTTGAAGATGTGATCGCCATGGTGGCGCTGTATAGGCCGGGGCCGATGGAGTGGATTCCGGACTACATTCGCGGCAAGCACAAACCGGAAACGATCAAATACTTACATCCGAAACTGGAGCCAATTTTGAAGAATACTTACGGTATCGCAGTGTATCAGGAGCAAGTGATGCAGATGGCACGGGACTTGGCGGGGTTTAGCCTGGGAGAGGCGGATATTTTGCGTAAGGCGGTGGGCAAGAAAATCGTGGAGCTGCTGGCGGAACAGCGGAGCAAATTTATTCAAGGGTGTATTAAAAATAAAATCAGCGAAAAAATTGCTGAGCAGATATTCGCGTTTATCGAGCCATTCGCGGGCTACGGCTTTAACAAGTCACACGCGGCCTGCTACGCGATGATTTCTTATCAAACTGCTTATTTGAAGGCGAATTATCCGACAGAATTTATGGCCGCGCTCTTGATTTCTGACCAAAATGACTCCGATCGCGTGGCGATCGAGGTGGAGGAGACACGACAGATGGGAATTACGGTTTTACCGCCGGAATTGAATGAAAGTTTTAAAGATTTTACTGTTATCAGCAGTGTGGAAAATCCGACGATTCGTTTCGGGCTGCTGACGATTAAAAATTTGGGCGCGCATATTATCGAGGCGATTATCGAGGAACGACAAGCTAACGGACCTTTTGAGAATTTGGAAGATTTTTTGAGTCGCGTGCAGAATAAAGATTTGAATAAAAAATCTCTGGAAAGTTTGATTAAAAGTGGGGCGTTGGATAATTTCGGGGAACGAGGTGAACTGTTGCATAATTTGGAACAGCTGCTGAATTTCGTGCATATTAACCAACGAGAACGAGATAATGGGCAATCAAGTTTATTTGCCGGACTAACTGGCGCGGCGGCGCCGATAGCGGCTCTAAGGTTGGAGCCGGCGGGAGAGGTTTCGAGCGCGCAGAAATTATCGTGGGAAAAAGAATTTTTGGGGATTTACGTATCGGCGCATCCGATGCGGGAATTTATGCCGCTGCTGGCGGGCACTACAACGCCGTGCGGAGATTTGACGGCTGAAATGAAACAGGTGATGGTGGCGGGAATTATTACCAAGATACAAAAAATCGTTACTAAGAAAAATGAGGTCATGTTGTTTGTTAAAATAGAGGATGCCAGTGGCGGAATTGAGACTTTGGTTTTTCCGAGACTCTATGATAGCCAGAAGGAACTGTGGGAAGAAGAGCGCATGGTGGCGATTAGCGGGCAGATATCTACCAAGGACGCGGCGTTGAAATTGATGGCGGAAAGCGCGGTGGAACTGAACCCGCGAAATATTGGGCAGTTGCGTATGGATTTGGCGCGGAGCGGCGGGGAACGGCGGAATTGGGGACGGAAGAATGGGGAAAATAGTGGTGGCTGGAATGGAAATGGGAAAGGCGGCGGAGAGGCGGTGGCGGAAAGTTACGAACCGCGCCCGGAAAAGTTGGAATTAATTTTAGAGGCGGAAGATTTGAAAAACGCGGAGCTGCTAGAAAATTTAAAGCAGGCGCTAGTAAAAGCGCCCGGGCCGGTGCCGGTTTATTTATTAATTCGGCAAGATAATGCTATAATAAGAACAATCCGCAGTAATAGCTCGGCGGCTTACGACGAGAAGCTGGCGGAAAATTTAAAACAAATTTTAGATTCTAAACGGGTTAATTTTAAATTCTATGGCTAAAAATCAAAGTTCCAGGTTAATTCCCGGCTGGTTGGCAATAGTTTTCGCCGTTTTGGTGATACTATTGGGTGTCGTGACAGCAATCGCGGCCAGCATGAGCGCGGAAATCTTTTTGGAGGTGGCACCCTTGGCAACAACTCAAGATTTGAGCTGGGATGTTAAATTGGGCGATACCATGACGGTAGAACCGACCACGATGGATTTCAAAAAATTGGAGGTGGAGGTGACTGGGAAACAGGACTTCAGCCCGCAGGAGGGCGAGGAGCAAGAGGCTTACGCGCGCGGAGAAGTGATTTTGGTAAATAATTCAGGCAATGACCAAACTTTGGTGGCGACAACGAGGCTGCTATCGAAGGCGGGAGTATTGTTTAGAATAGAAAAGCGGGTGACGGTGCCGGCGGGTGGCGAGCTGAAGACGATAGCCAAGGCGGATCAAAAGGGCGCGACGGGAAATATTGAGCCGACGGATTTCATAATCCCGGGACTATCGGCAGCACTGCAAGAGAAGATTTACGCGCGTAGCGAAGCGCCTATCAGTGGAGGAACAGTAAAAACGGGGGTGATCGGCCAGAATGATTTGGATAACGCGGCACAAGAGTTACAGAAGACTTTGACCGCACAGGCAGAGACTAAGGCACGAGAGGTGGCGGCAAAAGATGAGTATAGCGGCTATGAGCTAGCACCAAAGATGTTTTTTACCAAAGTCGAAAATCAGAGCACGAGCGGAGAGGTGGGTAAAAAGACTGATAGCTTCACCAGCGAGATGAAATTGAAATATACCGCGCTGCTGCCAAAAACGGAAAATGTTTTGAGCGCGACGGGACAAAGCGCGGACGCGGTGCCAACTGCCAATTCGGCATGGGAATTGAAGGTTAACGGAGAGAAGGCAGAAGCAAACTTGTCGTGGACGGGCATCCCACAGGGGGTTGACACACCAACAATTGATAAGCGCCAGTTGACCTTCAAAACCAAGGGTCAAATTGAGGAATATTTGGCGACACAAAAACTGGAAGTACGGGGCATGGAAATTAACTTCACGCCGGCGTGGCTGAAATTAACGCCGATTACTGCCAAGAATATAAATTTAGAGGTTAAATAATATCATGCAAACAAAAACTAAACTAAAGGCGGGCGTTAAAACCAAATTGGTGGTTATGGTCGGGGCGGGATTAATTTTATGTGGCGCAGCGATATTGGGTACATCTTTAGCGCGAAGCATAAAGAAAACTGCTCAAGTTGGAACGGAATATTCTACTGGAAATTTAGGTGAGACGAACACGAATTCGAAAAAGTTAGCACAGGGAGAGATAACCACCCCAATTAGAAAGCCTTATTCACCCAACGCATTGCCTTGTGTGAACTTGCTAAGCGCAAGCACTTATGACCCAGATGGTGATGGAGCGGCCAATGTTGTTTTCAGCGGAGGAACATACTGGATTAAAGACAGTGTCACCCTGTGCACTAATAATTACAATGTTCCTCGTCCAGCGGATAGCGGGCTTTATTTGGGGGCAATTTCAATCGGTTGCAGCGACTGTTATTTTGATTGTAATGGCTCAACAATTACAGGAGAAGCCACGGGGATTCACTTGGGTTATGATGTGACCGCTAGAGACGACTCAACAACGGTAAATTATGCGGCCGGCTTTTGCCAAAACACAAAGACAAACAGCTGCGGAGGAAATTTTAAACAAGACTCGACAGAAAATAATGTTGAAATCAGGGGTTGCAATATACATAATTTTGATACTGGTATCAGTATTTATGGTTCGGACAATAACCTAATCACCGGTAATGATATTTCGAATAATAAATTGGGCATTGTTTTGACGGAAAGCGACGACAATGTTTTACTCGATAATAATACTAACTATAATGTAGGCACCAGCAGAATGAGCGCCCCACCGGCCCTACCAGCAATTCCGACCTTGCAAGCACCTGGCGCGGAAATATTGGACTACCACGCGGGACACGGAGTACTACTAGCTCAAAGCGCGAATAACATTATAAGCAACCACACCGCCGATTATAACGGCGAGTTCGGAGTGGCTATATTTGGCAACGGGAGCACGGGTAATCGTTTTACCAATAATACGAGTAATTATAATAGCCGTAGCGGAGTGGGCATACTGGCTGCCACGGGGGCAGCCGCGGCCGGTAACCAATTTAACAAAATCAACGCCTGTTTTAACAACCAGGCGGGTTTAGACCCTGTTAAGGCACCGGATATTTTAGATAGAAATAGTAATACATTTTTGAATTCAACTTGCGGCTCGGTCGTAGGCGGCGCCCTCTCTAGCTGCTTGAATGTTTGCCGAGAAAGCCCCCTAACAACGGCGACGGTAGTCAGTGGTTGCGGAAATATCAGCGCTTCGGGAATTTATAAACTAAATAATGATATCGCAACTACGGCAGAAAATTGTTTAAGCATCCTGGCGAACAATGTGACACTAGATTGTCAGGGGCATAGTATCACTGGAGGTAATAGCCGGCTAGGAGTTGGTATCGTGGCTGATGGATTTAGCAATATCAACATCAATAATTGCATAATCAAGCAGTTTTTAAAGGCAGTTAATTATAAAAATGTAACTGTAGGAGAATTGGCCAACAATAGTTTTTTGAGAACCGCGTACGGGGTGCATTTAGAGTCTACAAATAAAGTTTTGGTGCGCGACAATTTAATCGATAGCACCGGATCCACTTTGATCGCCGTTGGGATGTATTTGGACAGGTCCAGCGATAATTTTTGCTATAACAATGATGTATCTCATTTCGCGGATGCCACGATTTTGTCTATGTATGCCGTCCGAAATGAAATATTCGCCAATCAGTTGCATGATAGCGCGCGGGGGCTGCATGCCATGGCGCTTTCTAACGATAATAATATTCACAATAACTTAGTTTATGACAATGGAACAGGGTTAAGAATGATGCAGTCAAACAATAATCTTGGATTTAACAGTATTTATACTTCCGAGACGGGGGTTGATTTGCAGAACAATAGTACATTAAAAAATAATTTTATTTGCCAGAATACCGTGCAAGACATACTGAACGGCTCTACTGGAAGTATTTTTGGTGGCAACGCGTGCTCAATGCCGGCATTTTGCGACAGAACTTGCGCTGGCTGCGGAGACGGATTGATAGGAACGGGAGAGGTTTGCGATAGTGGGGCAACGCCTGATGGGTGTTCTGGGGGGCGTTATTGTAACAATACCTGTGCTTGTGTCGCACCAGTTTGCGGCAATGGAGTGGTGGAGCCGGGAGAAGCTTGTGAATTCGACGATGGTTGCCCCACGGGACGGTTTTGCAACGCGAGCTGCAGTTGCGCGACACCAGTTTGCGGCAATGGCATGGTCGAGTTGGCAGAAGAATGCGACGGTAGCGACAGCGGCTGCGCGCCTTTTGAGCATTGTGGTAGTGGCTGCGTTTGCGCCAGTTCATACACCTGTGGGAACGGGACAGTAGAGGTAGGAGAGGCCTGTGAGGTCAACACGGATTGCAGCGGCGGACGGATTTGCGACAGCACCTGCTCATGCACGGCCGCGCAAACAATGCTGATAGTGACGGTCAATAGCGTGGTTAGCGGCTTGGGAAGTGTTTTTAACGACTATATAGCGGCATTAAATTCCGATGGCTATAATACACAAGTAATTAAACTGGACACGGCCGATGTAGCGACTTGTGGTGGTGGCCTAAGTCCCGCGACAGTTCCGGTATCCGCGGACTACGCGCTGTACGCCATTCCGGAATGTATTGAGCATTTTGACGCTGGACATGTTTTGGTCATAGGAGGGTTTAACCAAATTGCTCAAGTTTTTGATGAAAATAGCGGGTATGAATTTTATACCGATGATTACTACGCTGATTTAAACGGGGATAAATTGCTGGACGTTGGGCTGGGCAGAATTCCGACTACACTGGATAACAATATAGACCCGATTAGAAATTATATCCAAAAAGTCGGAATCCCCTACCACAGCACTTCATTAATAAACAAAGATGGAAAATTAATCGGCTATTTGATGCGTAGCCAACCCAACGAAACGGCGGGAATTACCGTGGGAGATAATAGTTTGATGTTGAATTATAACGGGGCAGATTGTGAATCTCTCGCGCGCGCGAATCCGCAGTTGTGTTGGCCAGCACCACCGAATTTGAGTAATACCTCTATTGATAATAGTGATTTTGCGGTGGTGGCTTTTCATGGCTCTGGTCTTGGCACGCAGATATTTGCCGACTACACTTCTGTGCCACCAGGTCATTTAATTTATACTCCGAGTAGCATGGCCAGTTATACTAAGTGGCAAAATAGTGTTATTCTGGGCATCCCGTGCTACGCGGGCAGAATTAATAATGTGGCCAATATTTCCCAATCGATTTTAGGCACTGCCTTCAATTTAGTCGCTCCCCCAGTGGCATATATGGGCGGAACTAATTCTCAATGGTATGTCGATAGCACGGCGGATCCAAGTGGTTCGGTTTGTAGCGATGACTTTATGACTACCTGCTTATTCGCCAAAACACTAGACGGGGTGGCGGAACATGAAACAATCGGCGAGGCATTTAGTGCGGCCAAAAATAGTTACATAGCCGGCTATGTAACTGGGTATTATTATCTGCAAACATACCAAGTAGCCCATCAAACGCTACTTTACGGCGATCCAACTATTAAAATAAGATAACAAAAAATATGAATAAAAATTTATTACCGATAGTATTTGTGGCTTGTTTATTGCTGCTGGTAGCGGTGGTGCTTGGGATGGGAAGCGGCGCTAAATTATCTACGGCAGATTTTCAGCAAACAGGCTCTTTACTGGACGTTTTCAAGGCTAAAAAAACCAAGTTGCCAACTCAAGCGACACAAGGAGGGCCGCCCAAGCCCGGAATATTATCCATGTGCGGTAATCAGAAATGCGAGCGCGGGGAATATGATTTCAATTGCTGCGCTGATTGCGGCTGTAAGGGGGGTTATCTGTGCCGCAATAACAAGTGTACTGTGGACGCCTCTAAAATAACAATTAAGGAGGCTGCCGCGAAGGATATTTTTGTGGGGCGATATTTGCGAGAGCAGTTGGCTGACGATGAAATGGTAATTGATACAGAAAATATTCGGGGCACGATGGTCCCTGGTGGATATGTAGTGTGTTATGACGCGGCTACCACGCAGCTCAAACAACAGGGGCTTGAAAATACAGCCTGTTTAAGCATAAACAACGACAAGACCAGCGGCCAGTTTATCAGGACAAGGTAGCACTAAGAATATAAATTTAGAGGTTAAATAAGAGCGCGATGATATTGAATAAAAAGGCGAGCCGCTCGCGAGCGGAAAAGTTGGGCTTGAGGGAAATTTTGGGGGAGGATTGGGATAACTGGCCGCGGCCGATTCGGCAAAGATTCAGGCGAACAGCCGCTAGATTTAAAAAATACGGCCTGAAACCAAAACAAATAGCGCAAGAACTATGTTGGCGTGAACATGAGCTGATGAGCGCGAACTATTGGGACGCGCGTTTTGAGATAGCGAATAAAAATTTCGCTGTTTTGAAAATTTTGGATAAAATCGAGGAGCTAGCGCAGGGGAAGACTTGGCGGGTAGAGAGTTTAAGCCGGGTGGCACGTTTCGTATTCGATATCAACGGGCTGAAAACAATTAACGACTTGGCGGGGCATCAGGCGGGAGACAAATTATTGCAAAGAGGCGTCAAAGTGTTTCAGGCGGGCGCGACAACACAGTGGTTGAAAAAGAATTTTAAACTGGAAGTTTTCCCGGCAGCCGAGGGCGGAGACGAATTTAGCTTGCTGGTGAGCGGGAAAGAAGACTTGCGACAAATGGTGACGAATCCCCTAACTGGAGAGAAACAAGAGTTGCTCCAGGCGGCTTTGGAAAACTATTGGCAGGAAATACGAGAGATAAAACTTGACGACTTGGTGGATTTCGAGCGGGCTGAAATGCGAGAGAAGCTCGACGGGGCGGCGGTGCCGAAAGATTTTAAATTTATGGCGACAACCAGCGGAGGGTATGGACTGTTGAGCGAAGCATGGGAGAAATTAGGGGGCGGGAGCGGTAAATCAGGGAAACCGGATGAGGCGCGGATTGGCGGGTTGGCGGCGGAATTTATGGACTTGGCGGATCAGCGCATGCTGGAAAATAAAGTAGAGTTTAAAAAGTTTTTGAGTCAAAATTCAGATCCGCGATTAAGATTTTTGAGTATGCTGTATCAGCGGAGCCGAGAATACTGGTCGCTAGCCAAGGAAAACGCGCGATTGAAGAGGCGACTGACGATTTATCGGGATATATGGCATAAACTGGACAAAAAGGGTTAATTCGGGCAAAATATAGGCAGATTTTAAATTAAAAATACTATGGAAAAAGCAGAAAGTTCCCTGGAAATTTCGCG
>CAZJMI010000027.1:0-10438 GCA_964547305.1 uncultured Gammaproteobacteria bacterium | reverse complement strand
GGTGTCAGTGCGTCAGATGGAGCGTGGGCAGCCAGTATTTGGAAATACGCCGTGGAGCGAAGATGGGGATATACCATGAAGGACGAAGCAGCCCCGGGTGAGGGACAAGTGGTCAAAGCAGAGGATATTGATTTGAAAGCCGATGGTGTGAGCTTTACGGTGCGCGGGACGCGTTTTAATCTGAATTTGCCAGGGGAGTTCAATGTGTATAACGCGCTGGCGGCGATAAGCGTGGCTTCGGGCTGGGGACTGGATTTGAACAAAGTAAGCACTAAATTGGCAGAGATACAGCAGATGGATGGGAGGATGGAGAGAATTGATAGTAAAAAGGGCTTTCGAGTGTATGTGGATTACGCACACACATCGGAGTCGCTGGAGATGGTGTATGAGACTCTACGTGGGCAGCTAACGGCAGAGAAGCCTGAAAACGGAGTGAAACGCGAGATTGGGCGTTTAATCGCGGTATTGGGCTCATGTGGTGGGGGTAGAGATAAAGCCAAACGGGTGCTTTTGGGCGAACTAGCTGGGAAATACGCGGATGTGGTGATGGTGACTAACGAGGACCCGTATGATGAGGACCCGATGGAAATTATTGGGCAGGTGGCGGCTGGGGTTGAACGGGGCGAATTTAAAGGCGAGCTTTTTAAGATATTGGATCGGCGGAATGCGATAGCTAAGGCTTGCGGGCTGGCGCGCGGTGGTGATATAATCATCATCACAGGCAAGGGGAATGAACAGTGGCTGATGGGGCCGCGTGGCAGTAAGATAGCCTGGGACGACCGGCAAGTAGTACAGGATATTTTGGGTTGTTGAGTTAGTGTTAATAACCTGTGTATAATTAGAGGTAGGGAATAAATATGGGCGGTGAAAGTGTGGTTGAGTGCGAGAGCTAAAATACTCAAGAAGCCCGTAAATAAAGGCGAAAGTAGACAAACCGGTGAAAAACCGGTTAAAGTCCTTGACAAAAAAACTAAAATAGAGTAGTCTGTAATAAGTACATCAAGCGCTTATTAGGCTTAATTCACGCCGATTGATAAGCTCATTTGTCGCAAATGTTTTTTAATTACCCCATAACCCGTTCTTAACGGGTATTTTGAGTTTATAAACATGAAAAAAGAAAGAAAATTTTTCACTAAGGTGAGAGACGTAATTGAGCTGCCTAATTTGATTGAAGTCCAACTGGATTCTTACGGTTGGTTCTTTAAGCATGGATTGCGGGAGCTTTTCGATGAAATTTCTCCGATTAAAGATTTCATTGGAAGGGACCTGGAGTTGTCATTTGGGGAATATGCTTTGGATAAGCCTAAATTTGATGAAGTGACGGCGAGAGAGCGCAATGTGACTTTTGAGGCCAGTTTGCGGGCTAAGGCTAAGCTGGTTAATGTGCGCACCAAGGAATGCCGTGAGCAAGAAGTGTTTTTGGGCGATTTCCCCTTGATGACTCCGCGCGGGACTTTCGTGATTAATGGCGTAGAGAGAGTCGTGGTATCCCAGCTGGTACGTTCAGCCGGGATTTTATTTTCTGGTCAGAGAGCCGGTGAAAAATGGAGTTATAACGCGCAGATAATTCCTAATCGAGGCGCGTGGCTGGAATTTCAGATAGATCAAAAGGGCACGGTCTGGGTGAGAATTGATCGTAAGCGCAAGGTGGCGGCGACCTCCATGTTGAGAGCTTTCGGTTATGGCACGACGGGGCAGATTTTAGACCTATTTAAAGACTTAGACGAGGATGGCTTGGAATATATTAACAATACTTTAAGAAAAGATTTGGCGGAAAGTGAAGAAGAGGGACTGATTGAGGTTTATAAAAAAATAAGACCAGGTGATTTGGCGACGGTAGATAACGCTCGACAGTTAATTTATGCCACTTTCTTTAATTTTGATCGCTATGATTTCGGACGTCCGGGGCGCTATAAAATTGAAAAGCGTTTGGGGCTGAAATTTAGTGACAATAAAGAAGGTCGGGTTTTACACAAAGAAGATATTATAGCGGTGATACATGAGCTGATTCGTTTGACGCAAACACAAGAGTTGCCTGACGATATTGATCACTTATCTAATCGTCGCGTGCGCGGTATTGGCGAGCAATTGCAGAATAGATTGCGGATTGGGCTGGCGCGTATGGAGCGGATCGTTAAGGACAGAATGAGCACCTCCAATATTAAGGCCGTGACTCCGGGCCAACTGATTAACGCACGGCCGGTGGATGGGGTAACTAAGGAGTTTTTCATGACCTCTCAATTATCTCAATTCATGGAGCAGATTAATCCTTTGGCTGAACTGGGACACAAGCGCAGATTGTCGGTGCTGGGTACCGGCGGTTTATCGCGTGAAAGAGCCGGCTTTGAAGTGCGTGATGTACATACTACATATTATAGTCGGATTTGTCCGATTGCCACGCCGGAAGGGCCGAATATCGGCTTGGTGGGACATTTGGCGTCTTACGCGCGGATTAACGAATATGGATTTATTGAAGCGCCATATAGAAAAATTTTACGTGAAGTACCCAATGACGGCAAGGCGATAGTTGATAAAATAATTGGAGAAGATATTTTTGATGGTCGCAAGGTTGTAGTCAAAGCGGGTGAACGTGTCGATCAGAAGTTAGCGCAAAACTTAAGTAAGCTGAAAATGGAAACTCTGCCGATTAAGCCGTTGGCCGGAAAAGAAATCGTTTATTTAGATGCCACCGAAGAAGAGCGCGGTGTGACTATTCCGGCAACAGTTAAATTGGACGAAGAGGGATATATTTTAGATGAAATCGTGGAGGCGAGAATTAATGGTAAGCCGGGATTTATAACGTCACAAGAAGTAGATTATATGGATGTTTCAGCAAGTCAGATTGTGAGTATCACGACATCAATGATTCCCTTTTTGGAACATGATGACGCGGTGAGAGCTTTGATGGGCACCAACATGCAACGGCAGGCTGTTCCGTGTGTGCGGCCGCAAGCACCTTTGGTGGGTACTGGCGTGGAAAAGAGGGCAGCTTCGGATTCCGGGCACTTGTTGATCTCTGATGTGGACGGTAAGGCGACCGTTGTGGAAGCAGACAGGATTGAAGTCATGGACGGTAAAGGACAAAGGCATACGTACAGATTGAATAAATTTTTACGCTCTAACGCATCAACTTGTTTAAACCAGAAACCGTTAATCAATAAGGGTGACAAAATTAAAAAGGGCGATGTATTGGCCGATGGGCCATCAACTGATAATGGAGAGTTGGCTATCGGGCAAAATATTTTAGTGGCGTTTATGCCGTGGAGAGGGTGGAATTATGAAGATGCTATTATAATTTCTGATCGGATTTTGAAAAAAGATTTGTTTAGTTCGGTGTATATTGAGACATATACAGTAGATGTGCGGGAAACCAAACTTGGCCCTGAAGTCGTGACACGTGATATTCCCAATATTTCCGAGGAACGACTGAAAGACCTTGACGAAGATGGAGTGATTCGAATTGGAGCAGAAGCACATTCGGGGGATATCTTGGTAGGTAAAATAACGCCGAAGGGTGAAACCGAGTTGTCGGCGGAAGAAAAATTATTGCGCGCGATATTTGGTGAAAAGGCCAAGGACGTACGAGACAGTTCTCTATATTTAAAACATGGAGAGCATGGAAAAGTTATTGATGTAAAGATATTTTCGCGCGAGCACGGGGATAAATTGTCTACCGGCGTGATTAAGACAATTCAAATTACTATTGCTTCTTTGCGTAAGGTGCAAATAGGCGATAAGCTTTCGGGTCGTCATGGAAACAAAGGTATTATTTCCACGGTGGTGCCGGTGGAAGATATGCCTTACATGGAAGATGGGACTCCGGTAGATATTGTTTTGAATCCACTAGGCGTGACTTCCAGAATGAATATAGGACAGATTTTGGAAACGCACATGGGTATGGCGGCTAATAAGCTGGGCTATACAGTGGCGACACCGGTATTTAATGGCTTGTCAGAAGGAACTATCAAGAACGAATTGGAAAAAGCTGGTTATGATCGCGATGGAAAGATGTATTTGTATGATGGTATTACCGGCGAGAAGTTCAAAAATAGAACCACAGTGGGTTATATGTATATGTTGAAGCTAAACCACATGGTGGAAGATAAGATTCACCAACGCTCTACTGGTCCATATTCGTTGATCACACAGCAGCCATTAGGCGGTAAAGCTCAATTTGGTGGCCAGAGGTTCGGAGAAATGGAGGTTTGGGCGCTGGAAGGATATGGAGCAGCTTATACACTACAAGAAATGTTGACGATAAAATCCGATGATGTTTCGGGCCGCGCCAAGGCATATGAATCAATTATTAAGGGTGAGCCGATTACCAAAATAGGTCTGCCGGAATCATTTAATATCTTGGTACGCGAATTAAACGGCTTGGGTTTAAGTGTGGAGCTGTACAACAAGAACAAACTGGTGGCAGACCAAGAAAGCGAAGAATAAAGGTAAGAGAGCGAAATAATATTTAGTGTCAGTTAAAATATAATTTGTTAATATTTATGGTAACTCCATCTTCAATTAAAACACTTTCCTTTGACTTTGAGAGAAATAGCGGTATTCCGGATTTTGATTCGATAAGAATTAAATTGGCATCGCCGGAGGAGATAAGGGCTTGGTCGCAAGGTGAAATCACGCGACCGGAGACAATCAATTATCGAACCCAAAAACCGGAAAAAGATGGGCTTTTTTGCCAAAAGATTTTCGGGCCGGTTAAGGATTGGCAATGCGCTTGCGGCAAGTACAAGAAAATACGGTATAAAGGCATTGTGTGCGATAAATGTGGCGTGGAAGTGACGCGAAGCGTGGTGCGGCGTGAACGTATGGGACATATTGCCCTGGCGGCTCCGGTGGCGCATATTTGGTTTTTGCGGAGTGTACCTTCAAAGATAGGTCTGATTTTGAATTTGACTACCGATGCGGTAGAAAAAGTGATTTATTTCGCTAGTTTTATCGTGACTGAAGTGAAAGATGAGTTGAAAGAAGATATTTTACATAAATTGGAGGGCGAATATAAGGCAAAAACAGCGCAAATTAAGAAGGAATATGAGGCACTCAAGAAGTTGGCGTTGGAAAATCCGAAAGTAAAAGAGAAAGAGCTGGATCAGGTAGAGGTCAATTTTAAGGAGCGACAACTGATATTGAAGCAAAATTACGCGCGGCAGTCGGCGGATCTGAATGGGTTAAAGCCGATGAAGGTGCTAACAGAAATTGAATATCAGGAGATGGCCACGCATTATGGGCATTTGTTTGAGGTGGGGATAGGCGCGGAGGCGATTAAAAAATTGTTGGAGAAGGTGGATTTGGGAGAGCTGATTAAAGAATTGAAGGTAAAAATGGCGCACGTAGATAATTTTGAAAATAAAAAGCTGCTGCAAAGGATGAAATTGGCAGAGGCATTATATAAAAACAATATTCAGCCGGAGTGGATGATTTTGACAATCGTGCCGGTGATTCCGCCAGATTTGCGGCCGATGGTGCAGCTAGATGGCGGAAGATTCGCATCTTCGGATTTAAATGATTTATACAGACGGGTAATCAATCGCAACAATCGCTTGAGACGGTTGATAGACTTGCGGGCGCCGGAAGTTATTTGTCGCAATGAAAAACGAATGCTGCAAGAGGCGGTGGACGCGTTGGTGGATAATGGAGCGCGTAAGACCAAGTCGGTGACCGCGGCTTCGGGTGGCAAACGAGTTTTAAAATCTTTAGCGGATATTTTAAGAGGTAAACAAGGTCGTTTTAGACAGAATTTGTTAGGTAAGCGCGTGGACTATTCCGGACGTTCGGTCATCGTGGTGGGACCACATTTGAAATTACATCAATGTGGTTTGCCCAAGACGATGGCCATTGAGCTATTTAAACCTTTTGTCGCCAGCCAGCTAATCAAAAGGGGCCTGGTATATAATTTGAGAACAGCCTCCAGAATGATTGAGGAAGGACCGAAAGAAGTGTGGGATATTTTAGAAGAAGTAATTGGTGATTATAATGTGCTGTTGAATCGTGCTCCGACCTTGCATCGTTTGGGTATCCAAGCATTTCAGCCGGTACTAATTGAAGGCAAGGCTATTCAGTTGCACCCCCTGGTATGTGGCGCTTTTAACGCGGACTTTGATGGGGACACGATGTCAGTACATTTGCCGATTAGTCAGAACGCGCAAAATGAAGCTAAAAAGTTAATGCTCTCGACAAATAATTTACTAAAGCCGGCGACAGGTGATCCAGTGTCCTCACCGACGCAGGACATGGTTTGGGGATGTTATTATATGACCATGATTGATGAGCCGGAAAAGGATGTCAATTTGCACAGATTTAGTTCCGGAGAAGAGGCATGTTTGGCTTATGAGAATAAAAAAATAGGTTTGAATCAAAGAATCAAGGTAAGAATTGACGGAGAATCGATAGAAACATGCGTGGGGCGAGTAATTTTTAATGATTTATTGCCGGATGATTTGCGAGATTATGATAAGCTGGTGAACGGCGGCAGTTTGAAGGCAGTGGTAGGGGAGTCGATTGAGAAATATGGCATGCCCAAAGTGGCAGAGATGCTGGATAATATTAAAGAGACTGCTTTGAAAATTATTACTGAATCGGGCATGTCTTGGGGAATGGATGATATTCCAAATTTGAAAGGTAAGGATGAAATAGTGGAGAAGGCGGAAGTGGAAGTTGAAAAAATAGAGGAGCAGTTTCATCAGGGCTTGCTATCGGAGAACGAAAAACATAATAAAATTTTGCGTATTTGGGAACGAGTTAAGGAAGAGGTGAGCGCCTTGGGAGAAAAGGCCCTTGATAGACGTGGCCCGGTTTATACTATGATGCACTCCAAGGCTCGTGGTTCATGGACACAGATTCACCAGATGTTAAGCATGAAAGGTCTGGTGTCAAATCCGGTGGGTGATACGATTGAGTTGCCGGTTAAGAGCTCATTTAAAGAAGGTTTTGATGTTTTGGAATTCTTTATTTCCACGCATGGTGCCAGAAAGGGTTTGACTGACGTGGCTTTACGTACCGCTAGCGCGGGTTATTTGACCCGCAGACTGGTAGATGTAGCGCATGAATTGATCATAACGGAAGAGGATTGTGGAGATAAAGAGGGGCTTGTTTTGACGAAAGAAGAAAGCGAGGCCATGGGAGAGACATTGGTCAAGAGAATTATCGGGCGGGTGTCACTAGAAAAAGTAATGGATGAAGAAGGGAAAAAGGTAATAATTGAAGTTGGGAAGATGATCACACCGGATAAATTAAAGATATTACAAAAAATGGATTTGCCGAGTTTGCGGGTACGCTCAATTTTGGGATGCGAGTCTGCACGAGGTGTATGCCAAAAATGTTATGGGATGGATTTAGGTACCAACAAGATGGTAGAACTAGGCATGGCAGTGGGTGTAGTGGCCGCACAGAGTATTGGTGAGCCTGGTACACAGTTAACGCTGCGGACATTTCATACCGGTGGTGTGGCTGGTAGCGATATTACACAAGGTTTGCCGCGGGTAGAAGAGCTTTTAGAGGCGCGGGCAGTAAAGTTTGAGGCCTTTTTGAGCGAAGTGTCTGGTAAAGTAAAGATTGGAGAGGAAGAGGGCCAGAGAAAAATAACGATAGTTTTTGAACAAGAAATTGATACAAAATATCCAGTAACAAAAGAGGCTAAAATAAAGGTTAAAGATGGCGCCAAAGTAAAGCGCGGAGCGGTATTGGCAATTAGCAATAACGAGAAGGTTATAGCCAAGAGTTCGGGTATAGTGACGGTTAAGTCGAGTGAGTTACAAGTGACGGCTGCGGCCAAGGATGAAAAAGAATATATAATTCCGAGCAGCTACTCAATTTTGGTGCAGGACGGGCAAACAGTAGAGGTGGGCGATCAATTGACCGAGGGATCGCTGGATTTACAAAAACTTTATAAATATAAAGGTGCGGCAGCGGTGCAAAGATACATTATTAAAGAGATACAGCATATTTATTCCTCGCAAGGGCAGGGCTTGAATGATAAGCATATGGAAGCGATTGTCAGGCAAATGTTCTCAAGAGTACAAGTAATGGGCCCGGGTGATTCAGAACTTTTACAGGGCGAGGTGATGAGTCGTGGGGCTTTTGAAGAGGCAAAGCGTAAGGTTAAAGCCGCGGGCGGGAAAGTACCGAAGGCTAGAAACTTGCTATTGGGCATCACGAGAGTATCGCTATCTACAGATAGTTTCTTATCAGCCGCGTCGTTCCAGGAAACATCAAGAATCTTAATTAATGCCGCGTTGACCGGTCGCAAAGATCATCTGATTGGTTTGAAGGAAAATGTTATTATCGGGCGCTTGATTCCGGTGGGCACGGGCTTTAAGAAGGGTAAATAGATTGATGATATAACATATTACCAAAAAACACCTCGAGGGGGTGTTTTTTGGTATGAATCAGGTTGTTGCCACCGTGTACAAATTGTGGTCGGGGGTGTTCTAGCTTGGGCTCTTGGTATTTCGGAGGCGGTATGGTAGAATATTAGTGTTTAAAGCAGCACAATCTCATGTCCAAAAAGCGAGGTAAGACAAAAAATAGACACAATGGTGAGAGCTTAGCGCGTTTATCGTGGGAAACCAGGCGCAGCATCGCGATTATTTTCATATTTACCTTGGCGGTGTTGTGTATTTTGAGTTCCTTGGGTTTGGCGGGCTCGGTGGGCAGTAATATTATGGGCGCGTTGAAATGGGTTTTTGGTTGGGGGGCGTGGTTGTTTCCGGTAGTGCTGGTTTTGATCGGGTTGTTTATAGTGCGGGGCAGCGGTGACGGATTTAAAATATACAGCTATTTCGGACTAGGCTTGTTGGTGTTGAGCTATTCAGGCTTATTTTATTTACTGGGCGCCGGGCTGGGAGAGGGAGTAACTGCGGGAATAGCCGGAGGCGGGAATTTGGGCGGATTATTAGCTAAGCCATTGGCAAGCGCCATGGGCGTTTGGGCCAGTATGGTGGTTTTTTTGGCGGTGACAGTAGTTTCAGTTTTACTAGTTTTTGAGACTTCGTTGGAAAGGGCGGTATTGAACTTACGGATGTTATGGCTGAAATTATGGCACAAGGAGGTGGATTTGAGTAAATTCAGTAGTCGCGAGGTAGAAGCAGAAGAGGAATATTTTGACGATGATGATAATGAGAATGAGGAAGATAATATTCGAGTAAGCGGTAAATTTAAAGGCAAGAGTGGTTTGTTGGCAGGGGAGGCCGCGGGTATTAAGATTGGCTATAAAAGACAGTCAAATAAAAGAATCACAATCCCGTTGGATTTGTTGGATAAAAATGAGAATAAGGCCACATCAAACGGCAACGTGGACATTAATAAACAAATAATTAAAAAGACGTTGGATAATTTCGGGATAGTGGCGGAAATGGGAGATATTAGCGTGGGGCCGACGGTGACCCAGTATACTTTGAGGCCGGCGCAGGGGGTTAAATTATCGCAAATCACCACGTTGCATAATGATTTAGCATTGGCATTAGCAGCGCATCCGATTAGAATTGAAGCGCCGATTCCGGGGAAATCTTTGGTGGGCATTGAGGTGCCCAACGAAACACCAGTGGCGGTGAGTCTGCGAGAGGTGCTAGAAAGCCAGGTGTTTAAAAATCGTAAGTCTAATTTAGCGTTGGCCCTAGGCAAAGATGTGGCCGGTAATGCATATGTTTCGTATTTAGATCGGATGCCGCATTTATTGGTGGCAGGAGCGACTGGTTCCGGCAAGACTGTATGTTTGAATTCGATTATTATTAATTTGTTGTATCAAAACTCATTTCAAGATCTTAAGTTTATATTTATTGATCCTAAGCGTGTAGAATTGACTGGGTACGATGGAATTCCGCATCTATTGACGCCGGTGATCGTGGATTCACAGAAAACAATTAACGCACTTAAGTGGGCGGTATCGGAGATGGAAAATCGTTTCCAGCTGTTGGCGCGCGCGGGCAAGAGGGATATTAAGAGTTATAACGAAGTAGCGGATGAAAAGATGCCGTATATAGTGATTGTTGTCGATGAGTTGGCTGACTTGATGGCGGTAGCGGCGACGGAGGTGGAGGCATGTATTATTAGATTAGCGCAGATGGCGCGCGCGGTGGGCATTCATTTGATAATCGCGACGCAAAGGCCGTCGGTAAATATTATAACTGGTTTGATTAAAGCGAATATTTCAGCCAGAATTGCCTTTTCGGTGGCGTCGTCGACAGATTCGCGGACGATTTTGGATAGTTCCGGCGCGGAGAAATTGTTGGGGAATGGGGATATGTTGCATAAGACGGCGGAAATGAGCAGTCCGGTGCGTTTGCAAGGTGCGATGGTGGCTGATAAATCGATTGAAGAGGTGGTGAAATATTTGAAACAGCAGGCAGAGCCGGATTATGTGGAGGGCGTGACTCAAAAATCAACAGGGGCTCATAATGGCGTGAGTTTTGAGGAAGGCGAGGATGACGAC
>CAZJMI010000026.1:0-10833 GCA_964547305.1 uncultured Gammaproteobacteria bacterium | reverse complement strand
GTCAAAACCACCACCACTACCTTGGACGATTTAACCGTCGGCGCCAATCTGATGATCACCAGCACTACCAACGACGACGGCAGTTTAACCGCGCAAAATATTCAGCTACGCCCGGCAGGTATGCCCGCGGGAGGCGGACAGGCGGGGAATAACACTCGCGAGTAAAATCCGTCCATATTGACATCAACGAAAATTTTTGCTAATAATAAACAGCTCGTATCTTCGGGCTGTTTGTTCTTTTAAATTTGGCAATTACCATCTTTCTAACCGGAAGGAGCAACAATGCTTCCCCTTCTCATTCTTTTTCTCGTCGCCTTCGCGCTGGCTGGTATTCATCTCCTAAGACTACGCCGCGGCACCTTGCAAATTGCGGTGGATTCTATCGTGAAATCTGTCACCAAGGCGCATGTCAAAGTCATGCTTTGCCCGTATGACGGGGCGCCTTTTGAAGAAAAACTCGCGCTCGCATGCTTGGGAATTGGTCTTAAAAATGGCCTCATGGTACTAACCGTTCCTCGTTACGTCATATCACGCCTTAAAAAAGATCATGAGCTTATGCTGGGCGCGTGTTCTCAAAATGTGTACGTGCTCTCGTGCGCCTTAGCTTATCCGGACGGTCTGCGAGGCCCCGTAGCCGTCGCCAATGATGTCACACGCTTATCATCTGGGCAAAAGGCGATTGACACTTACAACGTCAAATTTTATCAGCATCTCCGTGCGGCATGTTCCAGGGGCAGTGCCCTACCAATACCCGCCGCCGCCGAAATAACGGCCGCCGCTCTTTGCTCACAACTGGCCGATGAAGTATCGTTCATCGCCAACTAACTAGCCCGAAATCTACGAATTAAAAATGGGACGCCTCGTGCGTCCCATCTTATTATTTCCATGGTTTGAATTTACTTACCCATTCCCCGCCAAAATTATCCGTCGTTCAGTCTCCGACCGGCGGCTGACGCGCGTGACCTCCTTTTCAAAAACCACATCCAAATTGCCGCCATTGCCTTTCACCAAGCCATACAAATCCACCCTGGCCTGTGCTATCCGATAGCGATTAGCCAACATGAAATTTATCACATCCGCGCGCTTCATTTTCACGTCGCCGACGATTTTCTCCACCCGCGGAAATTCTCGTGTGCCCTCGACTTCAGCCTGTCGTAGTAAGAAACTGCCGATTTGTCGGCCGGCCTTTTCCCCATCTACCGACAAATGCTTTAATTCTAGGCAATTAGGCAATGTTTTGTGTTGCTGGTAGATTATCACGCCCATCACGCGCCCTCCGCGGCCCACTTGTTCCAACGCTATGATGGCACGCTTAGTTCCGCCTCGCAGCTCACTCCAGGTCTTCTGTGACCAATCCCCGATATCCGGATAATCGCCCAATCGTCCTCGCGGAAACCACAGCTGCGGCCCGACGATTCGGTCACAAATTTCATCCAGTCGCCCATAGTAGTCATTGGTAAAAGTAAATCCAAATATATTCAAAGAACCACTCAACATTTTTCCTCCTTTTCCGGACTTTACTCTAGCATTTCCGTCCTCATCCGGCAAGCGCTCATTCCGAGCACGTTGACTGCCAACAATGCCCGTATTTTACACCGCTATCGCCTATTTTAGCCCCACTTCCCGCACCCCCGTAAATTTCTTGACATATTTTGTAAAATATGCTAAGCTCGCAGCGTTAAATTACCTCCTGTTCTTTGCCAAAAGAAAATAACCGAAAGGAAATAAAATCGTGAAAAAACCTCAAGAAGAACCAAAAAGCCCCGACTTGAGCGAAGATGAATTTTATTCAATCTTCGGCAAACTCTGGCCCATCATTCGCGACCATGTCGAAAA
Source organism: uncultured Gammaproteobacteria bacterium (assembly GCA_964547305.1). Lineage (GTDB taxonomy): Bacteria > Patescibacteriota > Patescibacteriia > UBA2591 > JBAYNP01 > CAZJMI01. The sequence continues at coordinate 8,997 of CAZJMI010000026.1, read as the reverse complement.
GGGCCAAGCTGTCTGGTTTAACCCCCTGGAAATCAGCCTCCAAGATGGAGAAATCCTGTACAAAGGGCAAACCACTCTCGCACCCGATACCCTTGAAGACCAGACCGGCAAACTCACCCCCGAAGAGCTTCTCTCCGAAGCTTTGCGGATGTTTGGTGTCACGCTCTATCATCTGATGCACAATGACTCAGAGCTAACCAGTCTGGCATCGCATCTGCTTGACGCCTACTACCGCCCCGCCCCGCTACCGCTCGTCAAAGTCTTCCTCGACGCCAGAACCAAAAAAGACGGCCAAGCGCGCACAATAGAGGGAATTATCACCGCCGCTGATGAAATTTACGCGGCGATGACTCAACCGAAAACTGAAGTGCCATCTGTGGAAGAACCAGCGCCCACGGCGGCGACAGAATCCAACTCGTCATCAGGAATAGACCCAGCCGTCTTAGACCGAGTCAGAGACGCGGGCTTGGCCGCCATAGACTCCATGTTTGACCAGCGGGACCGAGCTGAAGCCGCAAGAGACGTGGAATTCTTCGGCTCTCGAGCTGGAACCAACGCCACCGGCACCAGGCTGGCCTCTCCGGAAGAAGCAGCAGCGTTTCGCGACTTACCTTTCACTAGCGGCGAGCAATCTGCTGTTTCCGTCGATCCTTCTGAATCCATGACAGAAACCGCCACCTGCCGCACCAACTCTGAAAGATACTGGAACTTTCAAGGCAAAATGCTTTCGTTCCGAACTGTAGTTTTTCTGTGCGTGATAGGGTCTTATGCCGTAGTTCGCGAGGCCATTAGCATGGGCAGAATAAACTTGGTATTTCCTGTGCTGGGTTTTGGTGTTTTTGTCAGTCTTATCCTCGCATTCTTTGATCAAGTTAGTGCTGACAATTTAGACGACCCCGCTGTAACGACATTTGGATCCAAATCTCATGGTTTGAGTATGCTTGTTTCCATCTTTATATCCCTGGGAACAAGGATAGCCTTTCATGGCTCCGCGCAAGCGACCCTCGCCGCTTTCGTCGGCAGCCTTGCCATCTCTACTCCCATTGCGATGATGGTTCTAACGAATAAGAGAGAATTTTCTCTCGGGCAAAAAATAGTCATTTTTACCAGTTCGTTTCTGGAGGCCGCAGCCTACTCTGCGATATTTTACTGGCTGCTACCCTTACATGCCTAGCCCGCGCCCCCCCCTAAACCCCGGCGTCTCCCGCTTATCAAAAAAAAGCCCGAGACGCCACCTTCCCCGAGTTTTTCTGCCCGTCCGAGCCCCCCGCTCGCCCCGCAGTAAAATTCAGCGAAGGTGTCAAACCCCTTCAAACCGTTCCTTGATAATTAAAACTTTAACCTAAAACAAAAAAAGAAAAGGAGTTGCAATGAGCAAAATTGTCAGGCTCAATACGAGTTTCGGCGTTTCTACTGTTGATGAAGCGCTATTGGCGAAAATTGCCATTCACGACCCGGCCAAAGCCGAATGGCTGCGGGGCCTAAAACCCACGGAGCTTTATGAAATTGCCCGTGAGTGTTTATTTGACGCGGTTGACCAACTGATAGTGGATGAAAATTCCGATATCACTGCCGGCACCAAAGTCACGGATTACAACAATCATCAATCCACCGAGAGTTTCGACTTCATCGTCAAAACTCCCAATTTGCCCCATGGCCTCGGCATAAAAATCGATCAGCAATGCAAGGTCACCTTCGTTGCTGACGATTATGGCTCCTGGGCAAAGGAAATCAAGCGTATCGAAGGCAGGCTTCATGATGCTCATGTGGCTCAAATCATCAAAGCCTATATGACCATCGCGGAGTTTAACATCACCCTCTCCGAGTCCGATCCGGTTGATGGAACCCAAAGAGTAAATGGAGAACGACTATGTCAGTAAGAATTGTCACCATCAAAGTCACCGTTAAAGATGGGAAAATCAAAGTCGATTTTGACGGTTTTCCCGATCAGGCTTGTTCTCGAGAAGAAGACGCCATCAGAGCCTTTGCCGCTATGCTGGGAGTTAAAACTGAAATTATCGACGAGGAGGTAAAACCCGATGGACAAAAAACTGTCATCACCGAAAAGCAACGCCAGCGGAATTGAGCTCGATCCTTTTGTTTCGGATGTACGCCACGAGCCTCCAATGCCGCTCGATGAGCATCTGAATATCCAGATTCGAGACGGAGAGGTAGGCATACTCGACTATACCGATAGACACGACTACGCTACGCTCACCGCTTTCATGAAGATGCTTGGAATTGAAATCGAAGACCGCTGGTCTAGTATCTGCGGTTAGGGGGGCATTATGATGAAAGATTGTCCTCAAATAAAAATGACCCCCTGGGTGAGAACACTGTTGAGTATGAACAGCGCCAGTCATGCGGGCGCTAACGGCAATATTGCCCATTTCTTCACCGTCGACGGCAATATCAATGACTGGCAACCCAACGAAGATGGCGAATATGTATCTCTACACCAAAATCTTCTTGATTTATTCAAGCAACGAAATTTGGTGATGATTTATTCCGCTTCCAGCGGCTTACGATTTGCCACCGAGGAAATGGAGATTTTGTTTAGACACCGCTTCTTGTCTCCTACCACTCCACCGGATACTCCGACGAGTGCGGTTGCCAGATCAAAGCAAAAACTCGCGTCCGCTGAAGTCGATATGTCCCCGCTTGGTAAATTAATCGGGGAAAGCCCCAATCAAGTACTGAAGTTTTTGGAGCCCGTCTTATTGTGCCCCGATATTCGTTCAGTGCTGATTGTGGACTATGCTCAATACATTGTTCCCAATGACCCGAGCCATAGCAATGGTGATCGCATTATCGCGGAGCTGTTTGAGCGCTGGTCTCGCGATCGCAATATGCGTAGCACCGGCAACATCGTCGTTTTGGTTGCGCCATCATCTGGCTCTATCAACTCGGCGCTTAGAGGCTCGCAGTCGGCCATCGTTGAAATTCATATTCCCAAACCCGACCAAGCCACTCGTACCGCCCGCTGGCAAGAATATTGCCGGGACGGATTATGTCTTACTGATGGGCTAACACCCGAAGTCTTGGGCAATATCAGCAACGGCCTATCCTTGATGCAGATGGATATGATCAATATGTTATTGGTTAGTCAAAATATACCATTAACTTTTGATTTCATCCGCCGGCAAAAACAGGAAATCTTGCAGGCCGAGTTTGGCGACATCCTCAATATCTCTACGCCACAATATGGCCTCGAGTATTTCGGCGGCAAACCAGAACTCAAGAGCTACTTTCTCCGCCTGCGAGACAGAATACAGCGCGGCGGGAAATCCTTGAAACACGTTCCTATGGGTATCTTAGCTGTTGGCCCCCAAGGAACCGGCAAAACCTTTCTCTTGAAATGCTGGGCCCACGATTGCGGCTTCAATTTCGTGGAGATCGTTAACCCGCGCAATATGTACGTGGGTGAGTCTGAAAGCCAAATGAACCGCATTCTTAGCGCTTTACGAGATTTGGCGCCGGTCATCGTCGTTGAAGACGAGGCCGACCAAAGCGAAGGCTCGAGAGACGACCCATCGGGTGATGCCGGCACATCCAATCGTTTGCGTCAGATGAAATTCAATTTTACTTCAGATCCCGCCAATAGGGGACGAGTAATATGGATTAGAATCAGCAATCGTCCGGATTTGATCGATGCCGCCTATCTCCGCGAAGGTCGTACCGATGTTTCCATCCCATTCCTAATGCCCGAAGCCGGAGAGCTTGAGGATATCTTTAAGGTTATGTTCAAGCGTTACGATGTTCAGTGCGATATCTCGGACCTCAAACCGTTCGCCGCGCGCTTGGCCGCCAATGTCTATTGTACCGGCTCCAGCATGGAGTGGATCGTTCTAAAGGCCAGCGAGTATGCTGACGATGAAGACCTGGAAATAGTTTCGGCCAGGCATCTGGAGCGCGCCATCGCCAATTGGGAGCCTAAAAACACCCGAGAAACCGATCGCCGTATTATTATAGCGATTGAATGTTCGGATAAAGAGTTCTGTCCTGCTAACTGGGAAGAAATTCTCCACGACGCCGAGCTCCGTTTTCAGGCTGCCCAAATCAACCAACTGGCCTCCCAAATAGGCCAACAAACAGGTTAAAGTTTTAATCTCAACCGGCGTCTCTCGTTAATCAAAACGAGAGACGCCCCCTTCCCCGAGTTTTTCTGCCCCGCCATTACGGCGCGCGACAGTAAAATTCAGCGAAGGTCTGCCCTAGACCCGTTCCGCTCTTTTAAAACGTAAATAAAAAATCAAAAAGAAAGGAAAAGATGATAAAGAAAATCATCTCACCCGACCCCGTCATCTTAACTGACGAACAAATCGCCTCGGTGTTTGCCGAACTTTGGTCTGCGGTGCAGGTCAATATTCAAGAAGACCGGACTCGTTGGTCCGACCCGCGCGAAGTCACCATCCAAGATGGGCAAGCGATCTTCGTTTCCAGTGAAAATCTTCCCGCCACCCCGGACATCGCCCTCCGCGATCCGGTACTAGAACTGTTACGCCTCTTTGGCGTCACACTCTACCACCTGAAAGTAGGGGACTCGGAATTAACCAGCCGTACCTCTTATCAACTGGATGGCTACTATCATCCAGCCCCCGGGCATTTCTGGCAGCTCATCCACTACCTCACCGCCCTGGTCAAACTCGGCATGGATCCGCAAAAAATTATCGCGCGGGCCAATCGCCTGGCTCAATTCCCGCTCTCACAACTGGGTCACTTGACTCCGGATGCCGAGAGTAAATTGTCAGTCACGACCACTAATGGCGAGACCTTCGAGGTCGACACCTCCGACGCGGCCTGTGGTCGGCTTGGCTTTCTACACAGCGAACGAGTGGCTTTTATCAAGAACCACAGATTCGCCGGAACCGTTATGGGTGTCACTCACGAAACAGCTTCGCAACAGCCGTATCACCTCCTTTGGATAGCTTTTGACCAAAACAACGGTAGAGTGTCAAATACTATCATCGGCCGGCTTGAGCTTATCTGACCCCTGCCTAATCGCCCCGTTCTTCCCAGCCTCACCAGCCTCGTCCCTCAACCGGCGTCTCCCGCTTATCAAAAAAAGCCCGAGACGCCCCCTTCCCCGAGTTTTTCTGCCCAGCGAACTTCCCGCTCGCCCCGCAGTAAAATTCAGCGAAGGTGTCAAAACCCTTCACCCGTCCTTTTAAAACGTAAAAAATAAAATCAAAAAGAAAGGAAAAGATGAGAAGGAAAATCATCTCGCCCGACCCCCAACCGGTGTCAGTCACTATGGACGACTCCGACCTGATTCTTGTTTTTCGTGAGCTCTGGTCGAAGATTCTGCCAGGCCTGGCCCCCGCGCTGTCCCCCGACTCCACCCCGGAGCTCGTCGTGTCAGCCAAGCCTGGTTGGTTTGACCCGCGTCTCATCACCGTTAGCAACGGGCTAGTCCTCTATGACGGACAAGTCGTCTCCGAGCCTGAAGCCCTACCCACACCAATTCCCACTCTGACCGTCCCCGATCCCTTGATAGAATCCATCCGCCTCTTCGGTGTCATGCTCTATCATCTCAAAATGGATATGTCAGAGTTGACCAACCAAGGTTCGTACCGCCTGGACCGCTATTACCAACTCCCCGACGGAATCTTTGCCGACCTTATTGAGCTGCTGACCTCTATAGAAAGCCAAGACGACGATTTACAATTCATCATGGCGGAAGTCGAAGCTTCAATCGAGCTGGTTCCTGAGTTGGCCACTGGCCCCGAAGTAGCGCCGGAAGCCACCTCTGAATCGCCGATTCATGAAACCCCACCGCTGCCGACTGAAAAAACTACCCCTCAAGAGCAACAACTCGCGCCTCCCGTCCCAACCCCCGATCCCGTGAGCCACAAAATACAAATTACGACACGCGCTGGCAATACCTTCGAGGTAAACACCTCTGACGCTGCCCTCAAGCCCTTCGGTCTCTATCATTATGGTGATCGCGTTCTATTTACGCAGAACGACGGGAGTACTTCGATGGGAAATGTTATGGGCGTGAATAAACAGGACAAAGATCGCTTGTGGTTTATTTGGGATAAAGATGTCGGAAAAGCTAAATTTGTAAACAAATCCGACATGTCGCACGTCCGCCTCATCCAGCCCGCCCCACCACCCCCGACCTCTATCCCCGTCGGCTCCACCCCGGAAGAAATCGCGGCCATCCTCGCGGCCTGCAAAGCCGCCGGGAAAGAGATTGTACATGTTACAAGTAGGGAGGGTGTCATGCACGCAATAAACATCTCCGACGCGGTTTGCCAGCCCTTTGGTTTTCATTCCGGCGACCGCTTCAGACGGGACGGTCATTATGGAACTGTTATTGGAGTTGCTAACGGTGAAGCTACAGAATCCAACAAACTTGTACTCTGGACCATGATTGACAGAAATTACGGGCTAGCTACCTATTTCAAAGTCCCGATGATGTATGAAATCGAGCGCATCTAGTCCTCTCCGCCCCGCCTAAACCGCCCCTTCCACCCAGTTGCCCCGACCGGCAGTTAAAAGGATTTTTCATCCAACTGCCGGTTTTTATTTAAAACAAAAAACGCCCGATTTCTCAAGCGCCTCCGATTAGTTGGTCGGGGTGAGAGGACTCGAACCTCCGGCCTCGTCGTCCCGAACGACGCGCGCTAGCCAACTGCGCTACACCCCGAATATGTTATAATCTTATCATTTTTGATTCAAAAAGCAAGTACCCCCTCCTACCCCTCCCGCCCCTTTTGCGTTATAATATGGCGCATGAAGTCAAAATTTAAAATCAACCCCCAAACTCCCCCCGCCGATTCCACCATCCCTCTGGCCGAACGCCTGCGGCCCACCTCCTTGGACGATTTCTGGGGCCAAGATGAGCTTACTCGCCCGAATTCATTCCTGCGGCGCGCGCTAGACAGCGACCGTCTTTTTTCTATGCTGCTCTGGGGTCCGCCCGGCTGTGGCAAAACCACCCTCGCCCGTATTTTAGCCAAACAAATTACTGCCGTTTTCGTGGAATTTTCCGCCGTCAATGGCAAAAAAGCCGACATCTCAAAAGTCATTTTGGAATCCCGTGAGCGCCTGCGTCATTCTGGCCCACCCACCGTTGTTTTCGTGGACGAATTGCATCGCTTCAACAAAGCCCAACAAGACACCTTTTTACCTTGTGTTGAAGACGGCAGTATCATCCTCATCGGCGCCACCACCGAAAATCCCTCGCTCAACATCATCTCGCCTCTCCAATCCCGTTGTCGTGTTTTAATTCTCAAACCACTTTCCCCCGTGGCTCTCAAAAATATTTTGAATCTTGCCCTCAAAAATACCGAGAGGGGACTGGGCCGTTTCAAATTCAAACTCGCCCCCGATGCCGAGGAATATCTCATCTCCGCCAGCGATGGCGACGCCCGTATCGCCTTGAATGTACTGGAAGCCGCGGCGTTGTCTCATACCGCCAAAACTGCTACACTTGATATATCCGAGATAAAGGAGGCTCTGCAATATCGTGGGGTTAATTATGATCGCCGTGGGGATAATCATTACGATATCGTCTCCGCCTTTATTAAATCCCTACGTGGTTCTGACCCCAACGCGGCCCTCTATTGGCTGGCACGCATGTTAGCCGCCGGCGAAGACCCGCGCTTCATCGCGCGGCGCATGGTGATTTTGGCGTCGGAAGACATCGGTAACGCCTGCCCCACCGCTCTGGTGGTCGCGGTCGCCGCCGCCCAAGAACTAGAATTTGTCGGCCTGCCGGAAGCCCAGCTCAATCTCGCCCAAGCCGCCACCTATCTGGCCTCCGCACCCAAATCCAACGCCTCCTACGCCGGCCTCTTGGCTGCTCAAACTGACGTGCGTGAGACTTTGAATTTACCCGTCCCGTTGCATCTCCGCAACGCCGTCACCAAGTTCATGGGCTCTTTGGGCTATGGTAAGGACTACAAATACCCCCACACCCAGCCCCGTGAAGCCGCCAATCAATCCTATCTGCCCGATTCCCTGCGCGACCGGAAATATTATCAACCGCCCCGCCCCGCTGCGCGTTAGCCAGTTTAATTTTAAAAGCCCCTACCTCATGGAAAGACAAATTTCCGTCGGTGCCGTCATCGTCAATATCGAAAACGGCCAACCACGATACCTAGTATTATTCCGCGCCGGCGACAAACATCATCGTCCCGCCTGGACTTTGTCGCGTGGCAAAATGGAACGTAGCGAATACAAAAAACAAACGGCAGTGCGTGAAATCCGTGAAGAAACCGGTATCAGCGACTTACACTTTTTGCCCCGCTTCCGCGAAAAAATGTCCTGGCATTTCCGTGAAAAAGACCCGCTTACCGGCCAATCCCGCCTAGTTTTCAAAACCGCCTATTTCTATCTAGCCCGCACTTCCACCACCGAAATAAAACTTTCCAGCGAGCACCAAAAAAGTCGCTGGTTGGATTTTGACCAGGCCCTCAAATGTCTACCTTTCTCCAAAACCAAAAAAATCCTCACCCGCGCTCACGAATATCTGCTGGCGAACAATATCATTTCCGCGACGTAAGTTTTAAACGCGCATGCTCAAATATCTCAAAATCTATTGGCTCCCCGTTCTCTGGCTTGGAGTTATCTTTACCCTCTCATCCATCCACAGTTTTGCCCCCACTAAAGTCTTGCCCCTGGCCGACAAAGTCGCGCATTTTTGGGAATTTGCCATTTTGGGTTTTCTTTGGGCGCGTGCCTTGACCGCCACCCGCGCCTCCCGCCCAACATGGCGCCCCTGGCTTTATGCCGCCCTCATCGGCCTGCTTTGGGGCATAGCGGATGAAATCCACCAGCTCTGGGTGCCCGGCCGCGACTTTGATCTGCGTGATTGGGCTATGGATATTTTTGCCTCCGCCGCCGGCGCTTGGTTTTTCCTAACATATTTTCTTGACCGCTGCCCACGTCTCTTACTGCATGTTTGCTGTGCCTCCTGTGGTTCTTATGCTATTGAAAAATTAAGGCCCGACTTGGTACTTGTTGTTTCTTACGGTAAAATTTTTC
>CAZJMI010000025.1:0-10907 GCA_964547305.1 uncultured Gammaproteobacteria bacterium | reverse complement strand
GTAAAAAGGGGGTTGGAATTTAAAGACTAGGATGGTGGTAGAAGTTTATAATTTGACGCGGCAGAAGGTGTCAGTGGGGGAAATAAAAGGGGCGGTAGAAGACGTTTTGCGGCGGAATGGAAAAGCGGGGGCGGAAGTAAATGTGATTTTGGTGGGAGAAAAAAGAATCCAAAATTTGAATCGATTGTATCGCGATAAGGATGAAGTGACTGATGTTTTGAGTTTTAAGGAACAGGGGATGGATTGGAAAGGCGAGCCGGAAGACAAGAATTTCCTGGGCGAGATTTTTATTTGTATAGATAGAGCGCGAGCGCAAGCCAAGAAGTTTGAGCATGGCCTCAATCAAGAACTGGCGGATTTGACGGCTCATGGGGTATTGCATTTGTTGGGCTGGACGCATAAGCAGATGGAGGAAAAAGGCTGGGGGATTTAGCTGGTTTTTAGTAAATAATTTTAAAACTATGGAGTTGCAGATGCAAAAAGCAAAAAAGAAACCAAGTAAGGGATTTATTATTGCTATTATAGCGATAGTCGTGGTTATTTTGGGTTGGGCGGGGCTCGTATATTTCGAGGCCCATAAATATGATGAACCCCGAAGACGTAATTACGATTTTATACTAGATGAAAAGCCCGTCATCTATCTCTATCCTCAAAGCGAACAAAATGTGATGGTCCAGCTGGATTATCAAGGCAAATTGATCGCGGATTATCCGGCTTATGATAATGGTTGGAACGTGACTGCCTATCCCGATGGACATTTAATTAATCATGCGGACAATCAAGAATATAGTTATCTTTTTTGGGAAGGACAGCCCAGCCAGCCCGTGAATTGGGACTTATCCACAGGGTTTGTGGTCAAGGGTTCGGAGACGCGAGAATTTTTGCAAGAAAAATTAGCTCAATTGGGTTTGACCGCGAAAGAATACAACGAATTCATCGTCTATTGGTATCCAAAAATGAAAGACAACGCGTATAATCTCATCCATTTTGCCGGCGAGCAATACACCGCGATGGCACCTTTGACCATCACGCCGAAACCGGACTCTATGTTGCGCGTCTTTATGGTCTTTAAACCGCTAGTCAAAGAAATAGCTGTAAAACCGCAGGAAATACAGCCATTTGAGCGTCGGGGCTTCACGGTGGTTGAGTGGGGTGGCGCGGAGGCGCGGTAAATTTGGCTGTGAATTGCCTGCCGGACAGTTTTGGAGTATAATTTAAATAGACATAAATTTAGGTATAATTTAGTCAAAAATTGATGAAGGAATATATTATAGCGGGATTAGACATCGGTTCATCAGCGGTCAAAGTGACGGTGGGGCAGTTGGATGCCGCTGGTCGTTTGAGTATTATAGGTGGGGCCGAGCAGGCTACAGATGGAGTTATTCGCGGTAACGTGGTGAGCATTGAAGACGCCGTGGCTAGTATAACTAAATGTTTGGAGAAAGCGGAGCGCATGGTGGGCGCGCGGATTGACGATGTGCTGGTGGGGGTTTCCGGTAGCCAGATGACGGCCGAGTCAAGTAAGGGGATTGTCGCGACCTCCAAGGCCAACGGAGAAATACAGGACAGTGATTTGGAGCGTGTGAAGGTGGCGGCGGAAAATTCCATAGGCTCTATAAATAAAGAAAATGTTTATATTATTCCGCGCAGCTACGCGGTAGATAATCAGTTGGGCATTAAAGACCCGGTGGGGATGAGTGGTATGCGACTGGAAACGGACGCTTGGGTAGTGCAGGTTCCAGCGGTACAGATGAAGAATTTAAGAAAATGTGTTTTTCGCGTGGGTATCGAAAGTAATAATTTCGTACCGGGTATTTTGGCGACCGTGGAGGCGGTGACTGACAAAAAACAGAGAGATTTGGGCGTGGTGGTGTTGGATATCGGTAATAGCACTACTAGCTTAGCGGTGTATGAAGAAGGGGATTTATTGCTGCTGAAAGTACTGCCGGTGGGGTCGGCTCATATTACCAATGATATAGCATTATGTTTACGAATCCCGATTGATTTGGCGGAAAAGGTTAAGTTACAATATGGTACGGCCTTGCCATCGGAAGTTGGTGAGCGCGCGGAGATCGATTTGAATGAATTTAGCGAAAATGAAAATTACCGGGTGTCGGCGAAGGAGGTGGCGGAGATTATTGAGGCGAGAGTAGAAGAGATTTTTGGACGAGTGGACAAGGAGTTGCGAGCGATTGGTAAAAGTGGTAAGCTGCCCGCAGGCGCAATTTTGGTTGGTGGCGGATCGAAGTTAAAAGGAATGGTCGAAACAGCCAAAAAGGAGCTTAAATTGCCAGTCTCTATCGGGGCGCCACGTGGAGTGTTGAATGTGATTGATAAATTGGGTGACGAAACATTTACGACCGCCATAGGATTGGTACAGCTGGCTTTCAGAGACGAAGAATTTAATTCCAGTCGCCGAAGGTTTAGTGGCGGAGCGATCTTTGAGCGGGTGAAAAAGTGGTTCAAGGCCCTAGTATCTTAGGGAAAAATGGGGGGAGTTGCTAACTATTCTTAAAAGTATGCCGGAAATTAAACCTAATATCGAAACGTTTGCCAATATAAAAGTGGTGGGAGTTGGTGGCGGAGGAGGAGCCGCGGTATCGCGTATGGTGCAGGCCAACATAAGAGGCGTGGATTTTGTGGCAGTTAATACTGATGCGCAGGATTTACATCATAACCCGGCTAATAGAAAATTTTACATTGGAAAGACCGTGACTAAGGGCTTGGGCGCGGGAATGAATCCGGAATTGGGCAGAAAGGCTGCGGAGGAGAGTTTGCCAGATTTGCAAGAGATGTTTAAGGGCACGGATATGGTTTTTATAACTTGCGGTTTGGGAGGTGGAACGGGTTCAGGGGCGTCACCGATTATAGCCGGCGCGGCACGAGATGCGGGAGCTTTGACCGTGGCGGTGGTAACTAAGCCGTTTATTTTTGAGGGAGCGCAGAGGTCACGGATTGCCGAACAGGCTTTGCAAGAATTGGAGTCCAAGGTGGACGCGATTATCACAGTACCGAATGAGCGAATTTTACAAATAGTAGATCGTAAGATTCCTTTAATGGAGTCTTTTAAAATAGTTGATGACGTTTTGCGGCAAGGCATTCAAGGGATTGCCGATCTGATTACAGTTAAAGGAACGGTGAACGTGGATTTTGCCGACGTGAAAAGTATCATGAAAGATTCAGGGACGGCATTGATGGGAATCGGGATCGCTAGCGGAGAGAATAGGGCTGTAGATGCGGCCAAGAAGGCGATTTCCAGCCCATTGTTAGAAACAGCTATTGATGGTGCCAGCGGGGTGCTACTGTGTATCACGGGCGGGCCGGATTTATCCATGCATGAAGTTAATGAAGCGGCCAAGGCCGTAACACAGTCAGCTGATCGGGACGCGCGGGTTATTTTCGGAGTGGTGATAGATCAAGATATGAAGGACGAAATGAAAATTACCGTGATTGCCACGGGTTTTGATCAATCAAAGAAGTTTAGCAGTATAGATCGAGAGAAAGACATTTTTCAGCCGCAAAGAAAAGCGCACTTTTTTGAACAGGTGAAAAACGAAGAAATCAGCGAAGAGGACATAAAAGTGAAAACGAAGGAGATTGAGGAGCGGGAAGAAGATGAGGAATTGGATATCCCATCTTTTATCAAGAAAAAAATGATGTAGAGGGGATTAAAGCGATCTTTTGTTCACGACGCGGCAGGTTCTAGTATTTTAAAATGAGACCTTTTGCCTACTAAAGAGTCTTATTTTTTGACCGCCAAAAAACAGTGATGACGCATTTTAAGTAAATAAAATAGACTTCCATGACTAAAGACATCGCTCTAGAACTGGATTTTCCAGTTAAAAAAATTCGTAAACGCAATGGTTATTTGGCGGATTTCAATTTTCAAAAAATCGCTAATGCTATTTACAAAGCCTTTTTGGCTAATGAGCGAGATGAAATGGACGAGGCGGTGCGAGTGGGGCGATTAGTTTTAAAAAAAATACAAGAAAAATTTAAAGAACAAATTCCTGGTGTGGAAGATATTCAGGATTTAGTTGAAGGCGCCTTGCTTGAGCTTGGGCATTTGGATATCGCGCGGGATTATATCGCCTATCGCACGCAACACGCGGCATTGCGGGAGGTGGAACATTTAATAAATTCGGATGATTTGATGGAGGGCTATTTGGGACAGATTGATTGGACAGTACGCGAGAACAGCAATATGGCGTTTTCTCTACAGGGGCTGAATAATCACGTGAACTCGGCCATTGCTTCGCGCTATTGGCTAAATAAGGTTTATACACAAGAAATAAGTGACGCACATACTAAGGGGGATTTACATTTGCATGACTTGGGCTGTTTAGCGGCCTATTGCTGTGGTTGGGATTTGAAAGATTTATTGACACGAGGATTCGGCGGGGTGGCTGGTAAGATAGATTGTCGAGCCTCCAAACATTTACCAGCAGCCTTGGGGCAGGTGGTTAATTTTTTCTTTACTTTACAGGGGGAGGCGGCTGGCGCGCAGGCCTTTTCTAATTTCGATACTTATATGGCGCCGTATGTGCGGTATGATAATTTGAACTATAATCAGGTAAAGCAAGGCATCCAGAGTTTCGTATATAATTTGAATGTGCCGACGAGAGTAGGATTTCAGACGCCGTTTACCAATATTACGATGGATCTGATACCGCCACGTGATATGGTGGATCAGCCAGCTTTGGTGGGCTCGAAGGTACAAGATTTCACTTATGGTGATTTGCAGGAAGAGATGAATATGATCAATCAGGCATTCACGGAAGTAATGTCAGAGGGCGACGGGAGCGGACGGGTATTTACTTTCCCGATACCAACTTACAACATAACCAAGGGATTTGATTGGGATAATCCGCGATGGCGGGGATTGTGGGAGATGACGGCTAAGTTTGGCATTCCATATTTCTCAAACTTTATAAATTCGGATATGGACCCTTCGGACGCGCGGAGTATGTGTTGCCGGCTGCGCCTGGACAATCGGGAGTTGCGGCATCGGGGCGGTGGTCTGTTTGGGGCTAATCCATTGACGGGCTCAATCGGTGTGGTGACGATTAATATGCCGCGTATCGGGTATTTATCTAACAATAAAGATGAGTTTTTTGAAAGATTAGACCGGGTAATGGAATTAGCGCGAAAGAGCTTGGAAATTAAGCGCAAGGTTTTGGAAAATTTTACCGCAAGCGGACTATATCCTTATTCCAAGGTGTATTTGACGGGAATCAAGGAGCGGCTGGGGCAGTATTGGAAAAATCATTTTAATACGATTGGCCTGGTGGGAATGAATGAGGCACTATTAAATATTTTAGGTTGTGGTATCGCGGAGAAAGAAGGCAAAGAATTCGCATTGGAGACTTTGGATTTTATGCGGAGCAAAATAACTAAATTTCAAGAGGAGGGCGATAATATGTATAATTTGGAGGCGACTCCGGGAGAGGGTGTATCGCATCGTTTGGCGCGGTTGGACAGAGGGAAATACCCACAAATAATAGTAGCCAATAACGAGGCCTGCAATAAGGGTGATAGTCCGTATTATTCCAATTCTACGCAATTGCCAGTGGATTATACCGATGATTTATTTGAAGCGCTGGAAAGCCAAGATGAGCTGCAGGCTAAGTATACCGGCGGGACGGTGTTGCACGGGTTTTTGGGCGAGGCGATAAGTGACGCGGAAACGGCAAAAAATTTGGTGCGGAAAATAGCGGAAAATTTCAAATTACCATATTATACCTTAACCCCGACCTTCAGTATTTGCGCGCAGCATGGATATTTGAAGGGGCAGGTGGAAAAATGTCCGCAGTGCGGCAAGGAGACGGAAATTTATTCACGGGTGGTGGGGTATTTGAGACCCGTGAAACAATGGCACGATGGCAAGCAAGCGGAATTCGCGATGCGCAAGACATATAAAGTATAAATGTTAGTTGCCGGTTGGCAAAAATTAACGTTGGTAGATTATCCGGGCAAATTAGCCACGGCGGTTTTTTTGTCGGGGTGTAATTTTCGTTGCCCATTTTGTCATAATCCGCAGTTGGTGACAGGGAGCGTAGGTGGCGAAATAACATGGGAAGAAGTTATGGAATTTTTAAAACGGCGATGTAAATATTTGGACGGGGTGGTGTTGACCGGTGGCGAGCCGTTGCTGAATCCGGAGATAGGTGACTGGGCGCGGGAGATAAAGGAGTTGGGCCTGGCGGTGAAAGTTGATACCAACGGATCGCGGCCGGAAGTTTTAAAGACATTAGTGAAAGGTGAAGTGGTGGATTACGTGGCGATGGATGTGAAGACGGCGCTGGTGAAGGAGAGGTACGCGATGGCAACCGGGACGGACGGGATGCTGGTTGAGAAAGTTTTAGAAAGCGCGGATTATTTCTTGAAAAGACCGGAAGATGCTGGCTGGGATTATGAATTTAGAACCACAATGGTGCCGGGGCTGGTGACGGCAGACGATTTGGATGAGATTGGACGCAGATTGCGGGGAGGGCGTAGATATTTTTTACAGCAATTTGATAATAGCCATCCGATGTTGGATGTGGCTATGGCGGATGTGCGGCCGTACGGTGCGGAGGATTTAAAGGCGTTGGCCGAAACTATGAGAGACTATTTTGAAATTTGTCAGGTACGGAATATTTAAAAAATTGCTTTTTATCGTGTGGCGGGCTATGATTTATGTATAAATAGATAAAAATTATGTCACAAACAGATTCTAATTTCAAAGCGGATAAAAAGATAAAGAAACACCTGGAAATGACGGAAGAGATTTATCGCTTGGTTAAAAAGCATGATCGCTGGATGCGAATACAAAAAGCTTGGACGTTGGCAAAGGTTTTATTGGTTGTGGCGATTATCGTGTCGGCTTGGATTTATCTGCCGCCATTGGTAAGAGATTTCTTGGAATGGGCGAAGAAGTTGGTGCCATTGAAATTTACCGCATAAAGGTGAGTGTAAAAAGTAAGCTTTGATGGGAGACAAAAATTATGCAAGAACAGGATTTGGTTAAAGAAATAGAGAAGTTACAAGATAAGATCTCAAAAACGAGAGAGTTTTTGGATTTGGAAAAGAGCGGTTTAAGGCTGAAAGAGCTGGAGTATATGATGGCACAGCCTGATTTTTGGCAAGATAGAAAACAGGCAGCAGAATTAAGCAAGGAGGCGGCTAGACTGAAAGAGGAATTGGAATTGTGGGATGAGATGGAAGGTCGGGCACGAGATTTGGTGGAAATTGCGCGGCTGGATCAAAAGGACCGGGGAGTAGATTTGAATAAAGAATTGGAGAAGGGTTGGAAAAAATTGCGCGCGCGTTTCGATAAGGCGGAGTTCGCGGTACTGATGGGTGGGGAGTATGATCGCAATGACGTGATGTTGTCAATTTACGCGGGGGCGGGGGGTGATGACGCACAGGACTGGGTGAGAATGCTACTGGATATTTACGCGCGATACGCGGAGAATATGGGATTTAAAATGGAGATTATAGATAGCTCGGAGGGCGGTACGGTGGGATATAAAAGTGTCAGTGTGACGATAAGTGGCCGCCATGCTTATGGATTTTTGAAATCAGAGGACGGGGTGCATCGTCTGGTGCGTATTTCGCCTTTTGACGCGGAAAAAATGAGACATACGTCTTTTGCTATGGTGCAAGTTTTACCACAATTAGAAAGCATGGAACAAGAGGAGGTAGCTTTGGAGGATAAAGATATTCGCATTGATACTTTTTTGTCTTCTGGTCCGGGTGGACAAGGGGTGCAGACAACATATTCGGCGGTGCGGATGGTACATTTACCAACGGGGATTACTGCCACTTGTCAAAACAGTCGTTCGCAATTGCAAAATAAAGAAACGGCAGAGAAAATTTTAAAATCCAAATTGTTTCAATATTATCGCGCGCAGCAAGAGGAAGAGCAAGAAAAATTACGGGGAGAATTTAAAGAGGCGGCATGGGGGAATCAGATTCGGTCGTATGTTTTACATCCGTATCAATTAGTGAAAGACCATCGTACTAATTTTGAGACCAAAGAAGCAGATAAAGTTTTAGATGGTCAGATCGAGGGATTTATTGAGGCTTATCTTAAGAATAAAAAGGCGCACAGTTGAAGCGCTAAAAACACGGCCGAATAAGGCATTGCTGTGGCGGGTTTTTTTGTTGTCGTTGATGGGCGGGATCGCGGTACATACATGGTTGCCATTGACGTGGGCGTGGGTGGCGCTTGGGGTGTGGGCGGGAGCAATTTTTCTCTGGGCAGCGCGTTGGTGGCCAGGTTTATGGGTGGCGGGGATTGGATTATTGGGGTTGTTTTTGGGCTGGTGGCGGTTTGAGGTAGGTTTAAAGCCGATAAGTCCGGGGCAGATACGTTTTTATAATAATGAGGCGGCGGTACAATGGCGAGGGGCGGTGGTGGGCGAGCCGGACGCGCGGGTGAATCAGATAAAATTAACGATGGCCGCGCGAGAAATATTTTTAGATGGGCAATGGCGGAAAATTGGTGGGAAGGTTTTGGTGAGCGTGGGATTGTATCCCGGGTATGAGTATGGTGATAATTTGGAGCTGAAGTGTAAATTGGAGACGCCAGAGCGGATAGATAATTTTGATTATCAGGCGTATTTAGAGCGCTACGGAGTTGGGAGTTTATGTGCTTATCCGAAAATTGTAGCGGTAAGGGGGAATACCGGGGAAAAATGGTACGCGGCGATTTTGAAATTTAAGACGCGGAGCGTGGAATTAATAAACCGCAATTTACCAGAACCGCAGGCAGGAATTTTGGGGGCGATGTTGTTGGGGAATAAACGGGGGGTTCCAAAGGAATGGACGCAAATTTTTCAACGGGTGGGGACGACGCATATTATAGCGATTTCGGGAGCACATATTAATTTGATTGTGGCGATCGTGATGGCGGTTTTGTTGGGGGCGGGGGTGAGTCGTAAGTTGGCTTTTTATGTGGTGACAATTTTTTTGGTGGGGTTTGTTATTTTGATCGGCGCGCCGGCGGCGGCGGTGAGGGCGGGTATCATGGGATTTTTGGTCCTGTGGGCTTTAAAAATAGGGCGACTACAGCATTCAGGTGGGGCACTTTTGTTGGTGGCGGTTTTAATGTTGTTTATAAATCCGCAGATTTTGCGGGCGGATACCGGATTTCAGTTGTCGTGTTTGGCGGTGGCGGGGTTGATTTGGTTGCGGCCGCTGCTGATGCCGTGGTTTAAATGGGTACCAGAGATACTGGGTTTGCGAGAGAGTCTGATAATGTCTTTGGCGGCGCAAATTACCACCTGGCCATTATTGACCTTTGGGATGGGAAAGACTTCTTTGATCGGGCTGGTGGCCAATTTGGCAATAGTGCCGGCGGCGACTTGGATTTTGACTACCGGGTTGGTTGGTTTGGCGCTGGCGCTGGCGTTGCCGTTTCTGGCGAGCGTGGCTTTTTGGCCAGCTTGGTTGGGGCTGACCTATATGATGAAGGCGGGGGCATGGTTTGCAACTTGCCCTTGGGGCTATTGGGAGCGAGCGCAGAGCTCGTCGTTGGGTTTGGCATTGGGGTATTTAATACTCTTATTGTTGACGCTGGTGGGTTATAATCTTTTAGGGCGATTTAATGAACAAACTTAGTAAGCGAGCTAAAATTATTTTGACTGTGGTGG
The DNA here is from genome assembly GCA_964547305.1 of uncultured Gammaproteobacteria bacterium. Classification (GTDB taxonomy): domain Bacteria; phylum Patescibacteriota; class Patescibacteriia; order UBA2591; family JBAYNP01; genus CAZJMI01. The sequence goes on along the minus strand of CAZJMI010000025.1, from coordinate 1,269 downwards.
TGGCGCTAATGACGCTGGCTGTTGGATTGACGAGTCAATGGCGAATGGCTGACAAGATGGAAATAGTTTTTTTAGATGTGGGCCAAGGTGACGCAGTTTTAATTAAAACCGGTGGCGGGAAAAATATTTTGATTGATGGGGGGCCGGATAAGTCGGTGGTTTATGGGTTGGGACGACATTTGGCTTTTTATGAGCGGACGATAGACCTAGTGGTTCTGACACATCCAGATTCTGACCATGTGGTAGGGCTGGTTGAGGTTTTGAAAAGGTATCAAGTAAAACAAATTCTTTTGACTGTTAAACAGTCAACGGCGCCGGAATATCCAGCGTGGCGGCGGGCGGTGGAAAATGAAGGGGCAAAAGTAATCTTGGCACAGGCGGGGCAGGTCTTCGATTTTGACCCGGAAACCAGAATGACAGTGCTATATCCTTTCGATGAGGCAGGTTTGAATGATTTGCCGCCCAACGATACTTCGGTGGTGACGCGGCTGGAGCATGGGGATAATTCGTGGCTATTGACGGGGGATTTGCCGGAAGAGATAGAGGAAAAAATACTGGCGCGATTGAATGGAAACACAGATATTCTACAGGTGGATGTTTTAAAAGTTGGTCATCATGGGAGTAAATATTCATCGAGGGTAGATTTTTTACGGGCGGTACAGCCGGAGATGGCGGTAATATCCGTGGGGGAGAAGAATCGCTTCAATCATCCGGCTTATGCCGCGCTGGATCGTTTGCGGAGAATAGGGGCGCAGATTTTGCGGACGGATCAGCTGGGTGACATTTGTATGGTGAGTGATGGGGCGCGGATAGCGCCTTGTAGGTGAGGTGGTTTGGGTTGCGTGAAGGTCTTTTTTGACAAGCCATGCCAATAACAATGAATATTATAGCTGCCTTGACAATTTTTTGTTTATTCGATAGGCTCTCCGTAGATCCTTGACACCGTTGTCGCAAGTTCAAGGCGATAAATTTATCGTCAAAATATAAACCAAAAAAAGAAGGGAATGGGGAAATTATGAATTTAATTTTTCCAAAGTATCTTACGAGAGAAATTGCTAAGAACGCTGTTTTTTTTGTAAGCCAATCAGTATACCAACAAAATTCTCCGTTGGCATCGCTGATAACAACTCGTGGTTGTCATATCGTCGTGTTGGTACCGGCGATCAGTGATGAGTTGGATCGCACTCACTACTGTCTAGACGATATGTCGCGCGCATTTATTCTTCATGAAGAAAGTATTCTCAAAGATGGATGGAAGCACGCTTATGA
>CAZJMI010000024.1:0-11242 GCA_964547305.1 uncultured Gammaproteobacteria bacterium | reverse complement strand
TTGTAGCCGGTAGATTGAATGGGGCAGAAATCGCGCGACAAGAGACATTGTCTTGGGGCAAAGTGCCCTTGCATACATTGAGAGCGGATATTGATTATAAGAATATGGTGGCACATACTATCTACGGCACGATCGGAGTTAAAACGTGGATTTATCGCGGGGATGTTTTTCAAGCCAAGGAACGCAAGAATTCACAAATTTTATCTAAGGACAAAGAGAAATAATTAGAATAATTCAGTAATATGTTAGCACCAAAAAAAGTAAAACATAGAAAGATGCACAAGGGTAAAGCCCGCGGTTTGCGGATGGCCACCAGTGGCAATCAGGTGAATTTCGGGAGTTTCGGCCTGCAGAGCCAGGACTTTTGCTGGATTACTTCTAGACAGATTGAATCGGCGCGGCGAGCCATGACCAGGTTCGTTCAGCGTAAAGGCAAGATTTGGATTCGGATTTTTCCGGATAAGTCAGTGACCGCCAAGTCGGCCGAAGTACCAATGGGCGGCGGTAAGGGCGCGGTGGACCATTATGTGGCGATCGTGAAGCCGGGAACCATTTTGTTCGAAATGGACGGGGTAGAGGAAAGTGTCGCTCGTGAAGCGTTGCACTTAGCAGCTTATAAACTGCCGGTAGCCGCTAAATTTGTCAGCAAATAAGATAATATGAAAAATACTGAATTAAGAAATAAAACCAAGGAAGAGCTGGAACTAATGCTGCAAGAAACGCGCGAGGAGCAACACGATTTGGATTTTCAAATGGCCTCGCGTCAATTGAAGAACGTGCGCAGAATAAGAACGGCCAGAAGGAATGTGGCGCGATTGTTGACGCTTTTAAAAGAAAAAACCACTAAATAATTTAAATATATGGTGACGCCAACAGATAAAAAAATCATTCGAAGCCTCAAAGGGGTAATTGTCAGTGATAAGATGGACAAGACGGTTGTGGTGCGCGTGGATAGAGTGAAAGTCAGTCCGAAATATAAGAAAAGATATAAGGTCAGTAAGAATTATAAGGTGCATGATGAAAAAAATGAGTGTAAGACAGGGGAAAAGGTAAGTTTCGTGGCTTGTCGGCCTTATTCCAAAGACAAGCGCTGGAGAATTAGCAATAAAGCTAAATAAATCACAGTAAACAGGAAATATGATACAACATCGCTCAATTTTAAAAGTCGCGGATAACACAGGTGCCAAGAAAATATTGTGCATCAGGGTTTTGGGTGGCTACAAAAAGCACTACGCCGGAGTCGGAGATATTATTACCGTGACTGTCAAAGAGGCGCAGCCGTATGGAATGGTCAAGAAAAGTGACGTTTTGCACGCGGTGATAGTGCGCACCAGAAAGGAAGTGCGTCGGGCTGATGGTTCGTATATACGTTTTGATGATAACGCGGCGGTGATAGTCGACAAAAAGACTAAAGAGCCGAGAGGTACTAGAATTTTCGGGCCGGTAGCGAGAGAATTACGCGCGCGCGGCTTTACCAAGATTATATCTTTGGCGCCGGAAGTACTATAACAACCAGACTAGATTAAATATATGAAAATTAAGAAAAACGACACAGTAAAAATAATTAAAGGTAAAGATAACGGCAAACAAGGCAAGGTTATTCGTGTTTTGTCGGAAAGAAATAGAGTGGTAGTGGAAGGTCTAAACCTGGCGATTAAAAACGCGCGCCCCAAGAAGGCGGGAGATAAAGGTCAAAGAGTGCAGTTTCCGGCATCTATGGATGTTTGTAAGGTGATGCTGGTGTGCCCACATTGCAATCGAGCGGTCAGAGTGGGGTATACGGTTTTTAAAAACGCGGATACCGGTAAAAGACAAAAGGCTCGTATGTGTAAAAAGTGTAACGAAGTAATTGCTTAGAGAAATAATTAAGGTATATATATGAATGCTTTGCTAACAAAATATCAAAAAGAAGTAATACCGCAGATGAAGAGCGAGTTCGGTTACAAGAATGATATGGCGGTACCGAAAATCACCAAGGTGACATTGAATGTAGGCCTGGGATCTAATTTGAAGGATGCCAAGTACCTGGAAACGGTGGAAAAAACTTTGACACGCATTACAGGACAGAAACCGGTGCAGACCAAGGCACGCAAGTCTATCGCGGGCTTTAAGATTCGTGAAGGTATGGTGATCGGAGTGAAAGTGACTTTGCGAGGCGAAAGAATGTATAACTTTTTATATAAGTTGTTGAATGTGGCTTTCCCGCGGGTACGTGATTTCTGGGGAATTTCGGATAAGGTTTTGGATAGACAAGGAAATTTGGCTTTGGGTTTTAAAGAACATATAATTTTTCCGGAAATAAAGCCCGAAGAAGTTGACAGATTGCACGGATTGCAGATAATCATCACTTCCAGCGCCAGGAAGCGCGAAGAAGGATTACAGTTGTTCCGTTTGTTGGGCTTCCCGTTTAAGGTTAAGGAAATTAAAAAATAATTTAAGATAAGAAAATGGCTACAGAAGGACAAATCGTTAAATCAAACAGCATTCCCAAATATACGACACGCAAGGTCAATCGTTGCTGGCGTTGTGGTCGGAGACACGGCTATATGAGAGAATTCGGATTATGCCGTATCTGTTTCCGCGAACTGGCTAATTTGGGTGAGATTCCGGGAATTAAAAAGGCGTCTTGGTAATGGATTTAAGATATATAATTTAGCATAAATAATATGATGACCGACCCAATAGCAGATATGTTAACAAGAATGAGAAACGCGTTAGCCGTTAAAAAGCGCGAGGTGGTTTTGCCGCACTCGAATATTAAGTTGGGGATAGCGGAGCTGTTGAAGAGATGCGGTTATATCGAGGGCTGTGAAGTGGTTAAAAATGCCTTTGATGAGATAGTGGTGACCTTGAAATATACCGATGGTCGCCCGCAGATGCGTCATTTGAAAAGAATCAGCAAACCGGGATGCCGAATTTACGCAGGTAAGGATGAATTACCGCATATTTTGAATGGGCTAGGAACGGCAATCATATCAACTTCGGACGGGCTGATGACGCTACAAGAGGCGCGCCAGAAGGGTCGCGGTGGCGAGATTTTATGTGAAATTTGGTAGAATAAGAAATAAATAAATTAATATGTCGAGAATAGGAAAAAAGCCAGTAATAATTCCAGAAAAAGTTGAAGTGACTATCAACGATGGTTTGGTGAAGGTCAAGGGGCCAAAAGGCGAATTAAAGCAGATCGGACATCCGTTGGTGACGGCGACTATAGAAGATGGTCAGGTCTTGGTAACCGTAAAAGACAGCGAAGATAAGAGACAACGCGCTTTGTGGGGCCTATATCAGCGACTGATTTCCAATATGGTGATTGGCGTGACTGAGGGCTATGAAAAGCGATTGGAAATGGTGGGTATCGGGTACAAAGGTCAGGCGCAAGGGAACAAGCTGATTTTGAATGTGGCGTTTTCGCATCCGGTGGAGTTTATTTTGCCGGAGGGCGTGAGCGGAGTTTTTGAAAAAAACACTATTATTTTAAATAGTATTGATAAACAATTATTGGGCGAAACGGCAGCCCGTATCAGACGGATTCGCAAGCCCGAGCCGTATAAGGGTAAAGGCATTAGATACGTGGGTGAAGTTGTACGTCGTAAGGCCGGTAAAAAAGTCGGCGCTAAATAAAGATATTAGTAAAATTTTATGAAAAGTATTGCCAAAATCAAAAAAGAAACACGCGAAAAACGACATAGATTGATTCGTTCCAAGCTACAAGGTGATAGTGAGACGCCACGAATTTCTATTTTTAAAAGTCTGAAGCATACGTACGCGCAATTGATCGATGATAAGGCTGGGCAGACACTGGCGACCGTGAAAGATGCGGATATAGTGGCGGGAGAAGCCAAAAAAGAGAGCGTGAAGGATGGTGAAAAAGAATTAACAGGCAAGGTCAAGATAGCCTATTTGGTAGGCAAGGCATTGGCGATTAAGGCTGTGGAAAAAAAGATAGTTAAAGCGGTCTTTGATCGTGGAGGCTATAAATATCATGGTCGCGTGAAAGCGTTGGCTGATGGTGCCAGAGCCGGGGGATTAAAATTTTAATAACAAGTTGTAATATGATAAACAAACCAGCCGAAAAAAATAGAAATTCTGGCGGCGGGTACCCCAGAAGGGAAGAAGCCAGGGATGAATTTGATCAAAATTTGGTGGAGATCCGCAGAGTGACCAGGGTGACCGGTGGCGGTAAGGATTTAAATTTCCGAGCTTGTGTGGTAGTAGGGGATAAGAAGGGTAAAGTAGGAATGGGAGTCGCCAAGGGATCAGATGTATCGATCGCGGTAAATAAGGCGGTGAATCAGGCCAAGAAAAAGATTATGACCGTGCCGATTAGCGAGGGAACAGTTCCACATGAGATAAGATATAAATTTAAGGCCGCCAAAGTGCTTTTGAGACCGGCACGCAAGGGTCGCGGGATTATCGCCGGTGGCGCGGTGCGGGTGGTATTGGAAATGGCAGGCTATGAAGACGTGATTAGTAAAATACAAGGCTCGGCTAGCAAGATGAACAATGTAGCCGCTACTTTGGGGGCTTTGGCGGGAATGAAAGAGCGTAAACCAAGGAAGGCCAAGGCCGGAGAGAAGGAAATAGACGCGGCTATAGAGGCGGTAGCCGTGGAGGCGAAGGAGGAAGAAAAAGCCGCGGTAAATAACGAGTAAATAGTTTTAATTTAAAAAAGCAAAATGGCAATTAGTTTACACAATTTAAAACCAGCCGAAGGCGCGACTAAAGCACGCAAGGTGGTAGGTCGCGGTGGTAAGCGCGGCACATATTCCGGGCGTGGCATGAAGGGCCAGAGATCGCGGAGTGGTGGCAAGAGTGGATTGCAGATTAGAGGATTCAAACAACAAATGCAAAGTATGCCGAAGTTGCGTGGGTTTACCAGCAAATTTGTTAAGCCGGAAGTAGTCAATTTGAAGGCGCTGGAGGAAAAATTCGAGTCAGGCGCGACAGTTGACGCGGCGGCGCTAAAGAAAGTTGGTTTGATTTCCAAGGTGAACGGCCCGATAAAGATTTTGGGAACTGGAAGTTTGACTAAGAAACTGACCGTCAAAGTACATAATTTCTCTGAAACGGCGCGCGAGGCGATTGTTAAAGCTGGCGGTGAAGCGGTTGAGGTTTAGGCTAGGAAATAATTCATTTAAGCTATGTTAGAAAAAGTCGCTCAAATTTTCAAAATCAAGGATTTGCGTAATAGCATCTTGTTTACGCTAGGGATTTTGGTAATTTTTCGTTTCGCGGCGCATATTCCGGTGCCGGGCGTGGATGTGGCGGCCTTGAAAGATTATTTTAATTCGACAGCGGTACTGGGTTTGATAAATATGTTATCCGGTGGCGCGATGCAGAACTTTTCCATCGTGGCACTGGGTATAGGGCCATATATCACCTCATCGATTATTTTTCAGCTGCTGGCGATGATTGTACCGAGTATTGAGGAATTGACAAAAGAGGGGGAGAGCGGGCAGCGCAAAATCAATCATTATACCAGAATGTTGACGGCGCCTTTGGCGGCTTTGCAGGGGTATAGCATGATTATTTTACTACAACGTTCCAGTCAAGGCTTGATCGGTGTGATGTCGGCCGGACAGATGGTATCGACACTCTGTATGATGGTGGCCGGCACGATGATGTTGGTATGGCTGGGGGAATTGATTTCGGAAAAGAAAATCGGCAATGGAATTTCGCTGTTGATTTTTGCCGGTATTGTGTCTGGTATTCCGACGGCTTTACAACAGACGATTGTGACTTTTAATGTTACTCAATTGACGACTTTGATCGTTTTCGTGGTGCTGGCGGTTATAACGGTGGCGGGAGTGGTTTTCATCACCGAGGCCCAGCGCAATATACCGGTATCGTACGCCAAACGGGTGGTAGGTAATCGTACATACGGTGGTAGTTCTACCTATTTGCCGTTGCGGGTAAATCAAGCGGGTATGATTCCGATTATTTTCGCGGTGTCTTTGGCAATGTTCCCGTCGCTGGTGGCAAACTTTTTCAAAACAGCCAGTTTGCCATGGTTGGTAAGCCTGTCGACGGCAGTGCTGAAAATTTTTGACAATCAAGTATTCTACGGAGCTTTGTATTTCGTATTAGTTTTTGCTTTCACTTATTTCTATACTTCAGTAGTTTTTCATCCGCAGCAAATCGCGGAGAATTTGCAAAAACAAGGTGGCTTCGTGCCGGGTATTCGTCCGGGTAGACACACAGCCGAATATATCGGTGGGGTCAGCAATCGGATTATGTTGGCGGGCGCGATGTTTTTGGGTATCGTGGCGGTGTTGCCGTTGGTGGCGCGCGCCGCGTTCAATATGGGTAGTCTGGTAATTGGCGGCGCGAGTATTATCATTGTGGTATCGGTGGTTATTGAGACAGTACGACAAATCAACGGACAGTTGGATATGCGTGAGTATGAAGAGATAGGGTAGAGCGGGTGGTAGGTTGTTATGGTCAAAAAGAAACTGTAGGGATGGGAAACAAAGGAGGATAGATGAGCAGGCGGAGAGTGCATGGTACCGCGCACAAGAAACGGAAGGAGAAACAGCACGCAAAATTCCGGGCGTTTGAAAGATGCGGCGTGATTTTGTCCAATAAGGACATCGAAGGGCTGGTCAAGAAAATCCAAAAAGGCCAGGGGACATGTTTAGGCAAAAGATCTTTAAGTCGGTCAATATGGGAGGTATGTTTCGAGCGAGACGGCGAGCAAACGATTTTGCGGGTGATGTACAACAAGGAGCGTAAAACGATTATGACGGTTTTGCCGAATGAATCCGAAGAGGAATAGCAATGGAGCACTCTAAAAAAGGGTGCTTTTGCTTTTATAGTTTCCAGGGTTGGCGCGTAAAGCCCTCCCCGCGCTGGCATATGTATGGTATAATATTAGAGGTATAATATGGTTCGGATTAAGTAAGTAGTAAAACCATGCGGCAACTGAAATTTTTCAGCCAAAGAGGGGGGTCAATGTTTGCGCTGGTAATCATTTTGTCTTTTGTGTTTGGGCAAATAATCTGGGCGGGTCCAGTCAGTGCCTCCGGTTTATCCGATGGAAATATCGGCGGCTATTTTCATATTGCCGGCAAAAAAGATAAAGATAAGGATAAAGATAAAGAGCCCGACCCCATTGAGGAGCCGATTGAAGACGAATATACTGAGGTCTCCGGCGAGATAGGCGCGGACGCCACCTGGACATTGGCCGCCAGTCCCTATATCGTGACCGGTAATGTGCAGGTTGTGAAAAAAAAGACACTAACCATTGAAGCGGGAGTGACCGTGAGGTTTAATCAAAGTACGAGTTTAAACATTGCTGGCGAGCTGATTGCCGTGGGGACAGCTGAACAGCCGATTTATTTTACTTCCAACCAGGATGACCCGCAGGCGGGCGATTGGAACAATATTGAATTTATGACTGACGCCGAAGGCGCCAAGTTTAACCACGACGGAAGCTATAAAAGCGGGTCCATTATTAAAAATAGCGTTATTCAATATGGAGGTAATAATGATACTGATGTGATTTCTATTTTGGGAGACGCGCCTTTGATTGAAAATAATCTAATTGCCAACGGCCGGCATGGAATCTTTAATGAAGGTAAAGATGCTGTTATTAAAGGGAATACCATCCAAGATAATAGTTATAACGGTATCATTAATTCCGAAAACGGCGTAATTATTGAAGATAACATCATTAGCAATAACGGCTGGTATGGAATTTTTAGCGATGGCAATAATTGCGTGATTGAAAATAATACCGTGACGGACAATGGTTTGGGGGGAATTTATGTACATTCAGGTAATAATAATGCCGTCAGCGGAAATGTAGTTGGGAATAATGATGTTTTTGGTATTGGAGTCGCGGGCAACAATGCCACAGTTGAAAATAATTATGTCAGGGGCGACAATGGTCGCGCGATTCAATTTTTGGGCGGGCATAATATTGTGATTGTTGATAATACCATCACGGATGAAACGGTGGATGATTCGTATACTGACGACTCCGATTATGTGGTGATTACGGAAAATTCAGCCCAAGAAAGCCAGGGCGACAGTATTACCATTGAATGGATTACTTCTCATCCCGCGACCAGTCGGGTTTTGTATGACACCGTATCCCATCCCAACCCCATTGAAGAAGTCGCGCCTAATTATGGCTACGTCAGTTCTACTATTGAAGACGCGACGCTAGTCACCGAACATGCAGTCACAATAAGTGGTTTGACACCTGGTACTACCTATTATACGCGGGCGGTCTCTCATGGTTCGCCGGAAATGATAGGGGCTGAAATAATAATTGCCACGACTATCCCCGATCCTGTTCCCGCGGCTACTCCGTCGTCTGGTGGTGGCGGCTTGGTACTCATTGACACCAGTCCGCCAACAGCCCCCAGCGGTGGTTTTAAAATTATTATCAACGATGGTCAAGCCAAGACCGCTAGTCGGCAAGTCAAATTAATTTTAGACGGTGGAAATGAGGCCAAATTTCTGGCCATTTCCAATAATGCTGATTTTGCTGGCGCTATTCGCGAAGATTATGTTACGGCCAAAGATTGGACTTTGACCGCGGGGGATGGTCTTAAAACCGTTTATGCTAGATTTTATAGTCAAAATGGCTACGCCACTCCGGCCATAGCCGATAACATTACGCTAGATGCTAATTATAGTGCTGTGGTGCCGCAAGTTTTAAGTATGAAGATATATTTAGTAGATGAACTGATTGCTGCCACGCGTTATGGCCAGCGTAGTCAAAAAGTGCGGGAATTGCAATCCGGCTTAAAGGACTTGGGTTTCTTTAAATATTATATCACCGGATATTATGGCCCGATTACGCGCGCGGCGGTGGAGGCTCATCTGGTGGCCAAAAAACAGAGCGGTGCCGCGGAGGATATTTCAGAGACCTCAAAAATTGACCAATTAATTGCCAGCTTAAAATTTGGCGCTTGGAGCGATGAGGTTAAACAACTACAAGCCGAACTAGGGAAACTGAATCTCTTTGAACTGCAACCCACCGGCTTTTATGGACCGATCACGCGCGCGTCGGTGAAGGCCTATTCGGTGTTAAAATAGCGCGGATAAAAATGAGCTGGCGCTGGGGGATTTTTTTATTTGACAAAAGGCGAACAAAATAACACAGCCCGCGCCTACTTTTGCCTTTTCGCGGCTAAAATGCTAAAATCTAGGCATTAAAAATAACTTAAAAGAGAGACTATGGCTTACAATATGGTAATTATCGGGCCGCCCGGGAGCGGCAAGGGGACACAGGCGCGGCTACTAGCCGAGCGTTTGAATATGCTGCACTTGGAGGCGGGGGATATTCTGCGGGATTATGTGGCGGCGGGTGGACCGCGAGCAAAAGAGGTAAATGATTGTATGCAAGCGGGTGAATTGGCGCCGACGGATATTTTGATGGGTATTTTGAAGGGAAAAATAAAGGAATTGAGACCGGAACAGGGGGTGATTTTTGACGGCTACGCGCGGCAGGTGGCGGAGGCACAGGCGGTGGAAGAAATGCTGGGGGAAATTGGGAGAAAGCTTGATAAGGTTTTTTATATCAAAGTAGATAAGGCGACGACTATTGAGCGGATTAGCAAGCGCTTGACGTGCAAAAAATGTGACGCGACGGCGATTCTGGGTACGGACGTGCAAAGCGCGGACGAGCCCTGTCCTAAATGTGGCGGGGAGCTGTATCGACGCGAGGATGACACGCCGGAAAAATTGAGTAAACGCTGGGAGACCTTTGAAGATGAAACCAGGGAATCGATCGAATACATGCGCGGTCAGGGATTGGTGGTGGAAATTAACGGTGGACAAGGGATTGAGGAGGTTTACCAAGAAATTATCGGGAAATTATGAGTAATATTAGTTTAAAAACAGAAGAAGAAATAGAAAAACTGGCGATTGGCGGGAAAATTTTGGGTGAGGTGCTGGCGGCGGTAGGCAAAATGGTTAAGCCCGGCGTCAGTACTTTTGAGCTGGATCAAGTGGCGGAAAAAATGCTATTAGAAAGGGGGGCGCGGCCGAGTTTTAAGGGCTATCGCGACTATCCCGCCGCGCTCTGCACTTCCGTCAACGAGGAAGTGGTACACGGCATTCCGTCCAAAGAGCGGATTTTAAAAGCTGGCGATATGGTCGGGCTGGATATCGGGGCGGAGTACGAGGGGCTATATACCGATATGGCGCAGACATATCCGGTGGGTAAAGTGGATAAAAAAACCAAGCAGCTGATCGCGGCTGCGCGTGAGGCGCTGGAAATCGGGATTGAAATGGCGCGACCAGGTAAGACGGTCGGGGATATCGGAAATGCTATCCAGCAATACGCCAAAAGTCAGGGCTTTAAAGTCATTCGGCATCTGGCGGGGCATGGCGTCGGTCATCGGGTGCATGAAGACCCGTTGATTCCTAACTTTGGCACGCCGGGCATGGGTGATAAGCTGGTGCCGGGTATGGTGATTGCTATTGAGCCGATGCTGGTGACGGGCGACTGGGTGATCGATACTTTGGCGGATAAATGGACGGTGATTACAGTGGATGGCGGTTGGGCTTCGCATTTTGAAAAAACATTGGCCATCACCGAAGACGGGTCGCGGGTTTTGACGCCATTTGTGAATTAAAATAGATAAAATATGGCAAAATATCTTGGATTGGATGTCGGTGAAAAGCGTGTGGGTTTGGCGCTGGCGGATATGGACAGTGGCGTAGCGGTGCCGTATGGGGTTTATGAGCGCGAGGCGGACTTCTGGGGGCGCCTGGAGGCGTTGTGCCGGAAAGAGGCCGTAGAGCGCGTTGTAGTGGGTTGGCCGGTTGGAATGAGCGGACAAAAAAGCCAACAGACGCTGGCGGTGGAGGATTTTATCACGGAGCTGAAAGAGCGGCTGCCGGAGATGGCCGTGGAGACGGTAGATGAGCGGATGACGTCGAAAGCGACTGGCTTGGGACAGAATAATGACGCGCAGGCGGCGGCTTTGATTTTAAATAATTATTTGGAGAGGCAAACATAATGCGGTATTGGATGATATTTTTGGTGGCAGGGTTGGTGGCTTGGCTGGTGGCTTGGCTGGTGCGGGGTTGGGCGCGCAAACAGGGGATTATGGATGATCCGGCCAGCGCGCCAGAGCGGAAAATACAAAGCAAGCCGATACCGCTCTTGGGCGGATGGGCGGTGATAGCAGCCACGGTGGCGGTGGGATTGGGCGTGTATTTTTTGACTGACTGGTGGTCGGCGGCGAGTTTTGGCCCTGGAAAATTAGTAGGAATCTTGGTC
>CAZJMI010000023.1:0-11457 GCA_964547305.1 uncultured Gammaproteobacteria bacterium | reverse complement strand
ATTGAGAAAAGTTTAAAATAGTCGGCTAGATATTCCGCGAATTCATACCAGACCGCCGCAATAGTGACTAGGCCTAAAATGAAAAGCGCGGTCAATCCTCGAGGGAGGATGTTTTTATTTTGAGGCGCGTAAAATTTAAGAATAAGAAGGGCGGAAATGCCGATGGAGGCGCCGCCGAGAATGTGCATGGGGATGTCATAATCCGGCCAAGTGATGGCGATGTTAAAAATTATAATTAGTAGAACATTTAACAAAAAAACCGCCAGGGGAGCGGCTAGGATTTTGAAAAGTGGTTTGGACATGGGGCATGAAAGTTTGGTACGCCCAGTAGGATTCGAACCTACGACCGTTTGCTTAAGAGGCAACTGCTCTACCAACTGAGCTATGGGCGCGTAATGGTACCGAGAGTGGGATTTGAACCCACGACCCCAGGCTTATGAGTCCTGTGCTCTAACCAACTGAGCTATCTCGGCCCAATGGGGAGCGCTAGGCCCCAAAATATATGGGAATAAAAAAATCTGGTTGCGGGGGTTGGATTTGAACCAACGACCTCCAGGTTATGAGCCTGGCGAGCTGCCAACTGCTCTACCCCGCGGCAATAGAATAATCTCTATTGGCTTTATGGTAGCGTATTTTTTTAATTTAGGCAAGGGGAGGGGAATTGGCCGATGATACGGGAGAATTTGTCGCGTCAGATTCGCTGATAGATATTTGACGGGGGAAATTGCTCTTTGGCGGTTTCGGCATAGGCCAGCTTGCGTTCCTTACATGCAGTGTCGATGGGTTTTTTGTACGCGGCCCATTTTGCCAGAGATTGCTCGTGCCTGGCGGCTTTTTTGTCCCCCTCTATGCCGCTAGCGTATGCTTGTTCAATGTGGGTTAGTCGTTCTTGTTCGGCTGTGATTTGTTGGGCGAGATTATTTTTTAATTTTTCCAAAATGGTTGTCAGTGGTATATATTCTGATTGTGGGCAGATGGTTTCTTGGCCGACACGATTGTCGTAGTAGCGCCCCTCGTATTCCCACTCCCTGTATCTTTTTTCGCGGGTGGCGCTGGGTCGAAGCAAATGCTCCCAATTAACGGTTTTTAATTTTTCAATTGCGGCAACTAGGTCGTAATAAACGGCGTGTTCTAGATCTCGATAGGCGGGGTCATTTTTAATGGCGGCTTGTTGTTTCTCGAGTGCCTTAATTTCGTCCTTTAGTTTTGGTCTTTTGATAAAATGAGCTTTTGAGGTGTAGCGCAGCTCATTTTGTATATTCGCCAGATTTATTCTTAAGGTTTCGAGATTTTGGCTATAACCATCCCACTTTTTTTGTAAGTCTACCGTGAGTTTTTGATAAGCTTTATATTTCCAATTATAATCACGGTAAATGACAATGTTTTCCAATAGTTTGATGGGAAGGTCTAGTTTTTCCAGTTGCTTGATTTCCGCGACGGCTGATTGAAATTCGCCAATTTTCGGGAAGTCAGACAACTCTTCATTATCCACACCCGGGTCTGTGGTTATTTCGGCTTCGGGATTGTTCAGAAGCTCTAAATAGAGTTTTTTCTTGGCGATTTCTTCCGAAAGAGTTTTAATTTCTCCCTGTAGAAAATCAGGGTACGGTCCTTGTTGTTTATTCCAGCGGTTTTCGAGTTTTTTTAATTCGGCTTGCTCTTTGGCAATCTCGGCGTCCAATATTTTTCTGATAATGACATTATCAATCGCAGTTTTTTTCTGGACGTTATCGTTTAAGGTGGATTTAAGTTGTTCATTATAGTCGTGCTCAACCCGCCATCGAGAGTAACGATAGCCCTCTTCGGGAGATGCCAAATAGTCGCGCAATTCAGCTTTTTTATCTTCCGGCATGATGTCGATGCCGGCGTCATGGCGCATTTTTTCCAGTAATTCTGGCAGGGAAATAGTGGGTTGGTTTTCTAGTGTGTCCAAGTCGATAGCGGCGATGATTTTTTTACGAATTAGGTGATTTATTTCTTGTGCTTTTTTCTCGCGCTCGCCCTTTTCAAGAGAAGAATCCAGTTTGGGAATATCGGGGTCGTTTTCTCTGACGTCTTTGGCGATGGCTGTGGCTTGGGGGGCAATTTTTTGAGCTAGCTCGGTAAAAAAATACGGATTTAAAAGTATGGCTGTATTATCTTCAGAAATAGCAGCTAGGAATTCTTTTTCATTGGCGTGGGGATATTTTTGTTTGAGGCGCGCGTAAGCGCGCGCTTTATTAGTGTAAATATCATCCGGAGTTGTTTTGGGGTCAATGAAAAGGTGATCAATATTTGCTTCCCGATCGTGTTTAATTCTTAATTCTATGGTTTGTGCCAGGTCGTCGTAGTCTTCCAGCAGCCAGCGTTCGACATAAGGAACGGTGCGACCCCAGGCGCCGGTTCTTAACAAGGCATCTAGGTTATCTCCGTATTTCTTTTTGATGTCTAATGAATCGTACAATAAATTACACATCCCAGCGCCGCCGACAAAATGGGTGCGTTTTTCCTCGCCGGCGTTTATTCCTTGATAAAAATCTTCTAAGGGCGTGCTGTTTTTTTCATTATTTTGGTCATAATCTTCCGCGGCGTTATCTACATTTTGAAAAAATTTGAGCGCCTTGGCGGCGGGGGTGCTCTCAATGGCCTCCGTAGCCGAGGGTAATTTATCTTGCCAGGCTTGTTCTATTTCGGTACGTAATTTGGAGCCTTGTCGCAGTAGGTCGGTGTTTTCTGTGATTAGTTCTGTAAATTGTTTGGTGGCGCTGAAGTTATCCACATTGGGGTCGAGGTCTTTGAAAGCTTGGGCTTTTTCTGCTACGATGGTCTGATAGTCAGGATTTGTTTCAAGCGCGGTGATTTTGTCGCGGACAATTTCCATTAGTTTGTCCAACTGGTCTTTGATTTTTTCGTCTTTTTTAACGCGGCCGTCAAAGACGAAATTTTTGAGGTCAAATCGTGTGGCGATTTTTTGAGTTAAGTCGAGCAGCTCTTGTTTAGCGGTGTGGCGCTTTTCTTGTGATGATTGGAATTCCGGCTTGGCTTTTTTAAATTCGGTTGATTCTTCGTTATTGCCATATTCCGGGTGGTTTAAGGCGGCTTGGGCGCTGGGGACGCCTTCTTGGGTTAAAAAGTCTTGATTGGCTTGGTAAGTTTTTTGGCGGCGGCCTCTATTGGCGGATAAGCCCGCAGCTTGAGTTTGCGCGAGCGTGGTGGTGTCGAGTAGCTCTTGGCTTAGGCGGGCCAGTTCTTGCTTATATTTTTTTAAGCCGACCAGAGCGGGCAGTGTTTTCTCGTAGATGACCATATTCTTTTTGCGCTCTATTTGTCGCGCGAGCGATTGTTCTTGGGCTAGTTTGTCCGCTTGTTTTTGAGCGACTTGGTTTTCAAAGGTTTTAGGAGATGACATAGTATTTGTTTTTAAAAAAAATGAAGCTTATAGTTTAATTTTAAGCCTTGTACAGCAAAAAGGCAATAAAAAACAGGTACAATAGCTATTCCACCGCGTAATGGCGCGCGGCGAAGTCGTATTGCTCCACAAAGATTTTTTTGAAGGGGATAATTGAGTTTAATTCGTAAAACACCAAAATGGCCTCGCGGTAAGCATTTTCGTCCACACTGCGATAAGAAAGAGGCGCGCGCTCGTGCGCCAGTAATAAGGCGTTGGCCATCAAGCGACCGGTTCTTTTGTTGCCATCGTCAAAGGGCTGGATATAGCTGATACCCAGTAAAGCCAATAGCGCCTTAGTATAAGGCAAGGTGGCCTTGGATATGGTTTGGCCGAGTTGCTCCACGGCTTCCAAAATTTGAAACTGATTATCCAGCGGTTGATAAGGCGAGCCGGTGACTCCGACTATTCTTTGGCGTAAGTCCGTGGCTACATTCAAGTCCTTGACCAAAATTTCGTGCAATTTCTCTAAATTTTGCTTGGTTAAGGTCTTAAACTCGTCAGAATTTTCATAAATAAATTTAAAAGCGTCTTTATGATTTAAAATCATCTGTGTTTCTTTGTGGTCATGTCCAGCCGCGGCTTTGTTTTCCAAAATCAATTTTTCGGTGTCCAAAAGCGTGTAAGTATTACCCTCAATTTTGGATGATTTCCAAGACAACTCTATCGTCAGCCGTTCCAGTTCTTTGGTCTGGATGGCGGCTGGCAAATCGTGAGTTCTTTTTTGGTATTCGGCTGTCGCGTCTTCCAGTGTTTTTAATTCTTCGGAAGTAAAAATGTCGCTTGGCCATTGAGACAACAAGTCAAAATTGTAGTGTTTCAAGCCGTAGCGCCGGTCTGGTTCCATAGCGCAATAATCATGAGCCGAAACATCGGCAAAAACGCGTCCGCCGGTGCTGATAGTGTAATTGGTGGCACGCCCGGCGCCGGCCATAAGCAAAAAATTGTTAGCCGTCAGGTCGGCCAGCTCCCGCTTAATGGTTACTAACGATATTTTTTCGTCCGATTTTGACATTACGGCATAAATATCCGAAGACGACAAAGCGCCTTGTTTGAGGAACAAAGCTAGAATTTTTTGCTGTTTGGGGGACAATTTAGTCATTTGCGTATCATTTAGGTATGTTAATCGTATCATTTTGATACGATTAGGCAAGGGGAGAGAATAAAACACATACGGCAAGTGTGCGTTTCTAAACAAAAAACGCCCAGCGGAAAAATGGGAGTTAATTTTGGTGCCGAGAGCGGGAATCGAACCCGCACAGAGTCGCCCCTACAGGTTTTTGAGACCTGCGTGTCTACCAATTCCACCACCTCGGCGCATTTTGGATTTTACCTGAAGGGGTGTGAATTGTCAAACTGTTTGGAGTGCGGTATAATATAAATATATTAAAGTTATCATGAGTAAAATCATAGCTGTAGTAAATCAAAAAGGGGGAGTGGGAAAGACTACCACGGCCATAAATTTGGCGGTGTTTTTGGCGCAACAAGGACAGCGTGGGCTGCTGGTGGATATGGATCCGCAGGCTAACGCGACTTCCGGTTTGGGAGTGGAAGTGAATAAAATTACCAATGGGGTGTATAAAGTTTTGACACAACAAATTGGTGCGCGAGAGGCGATTATGCCATCGGTGATTCCGGGTTTGGATATATTGCCGGCCAGCATGGATTTGGCGGGCGGCGTGGTGGAGCTGGTGAATCAAGAAAAGCGCGAACATAGGCTGGCGCGGGCGTTGCGAGAAGTGGTGGATGATTATGATTATATAGTGATTGATTGTCCGCCGTCATTGGATTTGCTGACCATCAATAGCCTGGTAGCGGCGCGGCAGGTATTGATTCCAGTGCAGGCGGAGTATTTCGCCCTGGAGGGTTTGAGCCAACTTTTGAATACATTGGATTTAATTCGAGAGTCTTTGAATCCGGGGCTGGAGATTCTGGGGGCGGTGATAACCATGTACGAGCAACGGCAGAGATTGGCACGGGAGGTGTGGCTAGAGATGTATCGGCATTTTCCCGGAAGGGTTTTTCGTACGGCTATTCCGCGTAACGTGAAATTGGCCGAGGCGCCGAGCTATCGGCAGTCGGTGTTTGACTACGCGCACAACTCGCGTGGGGCGAGGGCGTACGAGGAACTGGGAAGAGAAATTATGGGGCAGGATATGGATTTGGAAAGTTTATTAATTGATAATCAATATGTCTAAAAATTCCGGCCTGGGGCGAGGCTTGGGCGCCCTGATTCCACAAAACGCCCATACTAGCGATAACAATGAAAAACTTTCAGATAAAGAAAGAGTGTTTTGGGTAGCGCCGGCTGAAGTGGAGCCCAATCCTTATCAGCCACGTAAAGATTTTGAGGCTGGCGAGTTAGATGATTTAGTAGTGTCGATTCGAGAACATGGAGTTTTGCAACCGTTGGTGGTGACGAGATTGATGGATGGGAAATATGAATTGATAGCGGGTGAGCGACGGTGGCGCGCGGCGCAAAAGTTGAAATTGACAAAAATCCCGGTAATTATTCGCGAGGCTAGGAGTCAGGATAAATTAGTATTGTCATTGATAGAAAATATTCAGCGGAGCAATTTGAATCCGGTTGAAGAAGGTAAGGCGTACAAACAGCTGGTGGAAGAGTTTCATTTTACGCATGGAGAAATTGCCGAGAAAACAGGAAAGAGCTCGCCGGTGATAGCTAATAGGATTAGATTATTGAAATTGCCGCAAGAGGTGCAGGACGGTTTGATTGAGGGAAAGATATCGGCGACGGACGGAAGAAATATTTTGTCGTTGCCAGACGAGAAAAGCCAGTTGGAATTTTATCGCAAAAGAATAAAAGGAGATTTGTCAGTAATGGGACGTGGTGAGGATATTGTGAAAAAATTTGGCGGGCGGAGTAAAAAATTCTTGCGTGAGCCGGAGTTGAATGTGTACGAGGAAAAATTGCGGCAAAAATTAAACGCACGAGTGGATATAGAGCGGTATGGAACCACGGGAAAAATTACGATTAGGTTTTACGCGCCGGAAGATTTGGAGCGGATAGTCGGACAAATTATGGGGCGCAAAGAATAGAGAATAGAGAATAGCTAATAGATTTAGGATTGGGCGGTTTCCGGGGCCGCCTTTTGGTATTTGCAACCTTTTTGGCCACAGCGGATGGTGTTTTTGGCGCCATAGACCAGGAGACTGCCGCAGTCAGGACATTTTTCACCAGTGGGTTTGGACCAGTAGGCGTTTTTGCATTTGGGGTAAGCGGAGCAGGCATAAAATACTTTCCCGCGGCCGGAGCGTTTCTCCACGATTTCGCCCTCGCCGCAGAGCGGACATTTGACGCCGGTAGATTTGATAATGGGCTTGGTAAATTTGCAGTCGGGATAATTGGAACAAGCGAGAAATTGTCCGTAACGTCCGCTTTTGATTTGTAGCGGGTGTTGGCATTGGGGACATTTTTCGTCGGTTAGTTCTGGTTCGGCGGGGGCGCCGTTTTCGTCCAGTGGTTGAGTGGTTTTGCACTCGGGATAATTGGAACAGGCTAAAAATTTGCCAAAACGGCCAAGTTTGATAACCATGGGACTGCCGCATTTGGGGCAAACTTGGTCAGTGGCTTCTTCGGTTAAAGTTTTTTTGTCCACAGTATTTATTTTTTTGGTTAAAAGTTCCGCGAAGGGAATGTAAAAATCGCCGATGAGTCGGTGCCAATCTTTTTTGCCTTCAGCGACGGAGTCTAGGTCCTCTTCCATTTGGGCGGTGAATTGGTAGTCGACTATTTTGGGAAAATGTTCCACTAGAACTTGGGTGACTAGAGTGCCGATCTCGGTGGGTTTGAAACAGCGATCTTCTTTGACAACATAGCCACGGGTCTTAATGGTGCTGATGGTGGGGGCGTAAGTGGACGGTCGGCCGATGCCGTGTTCTTCTAGTACCTTCACTAGGCTAGCTTCGGTAAAGCGCGCCGGTGGTTGGGTAAAGTGCTGTAGCGTGTCCAGTTTTATTAAGTTCAAAATTTCCTCCACGGCTAAATCCGGTAAAATGTTTTCGTCAACTTTCGTTTTGTAGATTTTCATGAAGCCGGGAAAAGCAACTTGCGAACCACGAGCGCGAAAAACGAATTTTTTATCATCGCTGGAGATGTCTACGATTAAGTTATTTACTTTGGCGGGCGGCATCTGTGAAGCGAGAGCGCGCCGCCAAATTAAATCATAAAGTTTAAATTGCTTGGGGTCGAGAAAGGGTTGGACTTGGTCGGGCGTGAGGTCGGCGCGTGTCGGGCGTATAGCTTCATGTGCCTCTTGGGCTGACTTGGATTTGGTTTTAAAGTGGCGCGGAGCTTCTAGTACATATTCTTTGTCATAAGTTTTTCGCAAGAAGTCTTGAGCTTCGTTGAGAAACTTAGCGCTTAAATTCAAAGAGTCGGTACGCATATAGGTGATGAGACCACCGGAGCCTAATTTACCCAAGTCGAGACCTTCGTATAGCCTTTGTGCTAGCATCATGGTCTGTTTGGCAGAAAATCCCAGTTTGTTATTGGCGGTTTGTTGTAGGGTGGAGGTGGTAAAAGGTGGCAGGGGATTTTTTTGAGTGGTCTTTGGGGTAATAGAGGCGACCGAGTATTTTTGACCGCGGACGCGTTCCGCCAAGTCTTCAGTTGTTTGACTGTCGCAAAGACTGAATTGGCTTAATTTTTTGCCATCGGCTTGTTGCAATTGCGCGCGAAATTTATCCGCGGCTTTGTCGCCGGAGAAATCCGCTTCCAGATCCCAATATTCTTCTGGTTTAAAGGCAGTGATTTCTTGTTCGCGTTCGACGACGAGACGTACGGCGACTGATTGCACGCGGCCGGCTGAAAGTCCGCGCACTATTTTGCGTTGTAGAAATGGTGAGAGTTTGTAGCCAACCAGCCGGTCGAGGACGCGGCGGGCTTGTTGGGCGTCGATTAGATTTGAATCCAGCGCGCGGCCGTGTTTGAGCGCTTCCGCGATGGCGTCGGAAGTAATTTCGTGAAAGGCAATGCGCTCGAATTTATCTTTGGGTAATTTGAAAATTTCTTGTAGGTGCCAGCTGATGGCCTCGCCTTCGCGGTCCTCATCAGTCGCCAGATAAACTTTGTCGGCTTTGAGGGCAAGTTTTTTGAGGGCGGTGATACGTTTCTGGTTGGCGCGCATGACGACGTATTTGGGCTCAAAGTTGTTTTCCAGGTCAATGCCCAATTCGCGCTTGGGCAGGTCGCGCACGTGGCCGTAGGAAGATTCAACTTTAAATTTTTTACCCAAAAATTTAGAGATAATCTTGGCTTTGGTGGGGGATTCGACGATGAGCAGTTGCATTTGTTAGGTGTTAAGGATATAATTTTGGCCGCCTAGGTGTTTGACACGGCCGGTAATTTCCAATAGAGAAAGAGTGGAATTAAGAACAGATATGTTTAGTTTAGTGAGTTCAGCAATTTTGTCAATGTGAAGTGGCCCGGAACCTAGATGTTGAGCGATGGCAATTTCGGCAGAATTGGCTGGCTGCCAGGTAGCGTTCGGGGAGGTGATGTTGAGCGCGGCTTGTAGGTCAAAGACCTCTAAAACATCGGCGGCAGAGGTGACTATTTTGGCGCCACGTTGAATGAGGCTGTTGGTGCCGGCAGAAGTTTCGCGGTAGATATCGCCGGGGAGGGCTAGAATTTCGCGATTGCTTTCAAGGGCGCGTTGGGCGGTGATAAGTGAGCCGCTTAAGAGGCTGCCTTCAACGACTAGAACGCCGAGACTTAATCCGGCGATGATGCGGTTGCGTTGCGGGAAGCAGTATTTCATGGCGATGGCGGCGGGTGGATATTCGCTGATCAAGGCGCCGCCGTGTTCTAAAATATCTTCGGCTAGTTGGCGGTGAGTGGCAGGATAGATCTGGCGTAGTCCGCCGCCTAGGACGGCAATAGTAAGACCACCAGCTTGGAGGGCGGCTTGATGGGCGAGGGAGTCGATACCAAGGGCTAGACCGGAGATGATAGTTAGGCCGTAGCGCGCCAGGGGCTCTACCAGATCAGCGACGGCACGACGGCCGTAGGGGGATGTTTTACGGGAGCCGACAACCGCCAGTGGGGTGGGCCAGTCTCGCAGTTCTCCGCGATAATAGAGTAAAAATGGCGGGTCGAAAATTTGTCGTAGCAGGGGTGGATAGTTTTTGTCTTCAATGGAGAGTAGCGATATGTTGTCGCGTTGTATGTTATCTAGCTCGGTGTCGAGGTCTAGATTATGTTTAAAGGCCGCCAACTCGGTGGCTAATTTGGAAGAAAAGCCAGCTTGTTCAAGCTGATGAGAGGTGGCACGCCAGGAAGCCGGCCAATTGCCAGCAAAAAATTTTTCCAGCATTTTGAAGCGCTGCGGGCCGATTTTGCCAGTCAAAGACCAGCCTAAAAAGTATGGAAGATTGGGAGACATAGGGTTAAAAAGATAGATTGAAACGAGAAAAAATTAAAAATGGGTAGGAATTTCTTGATGGTGGCGCGCGCGGGAGGTCGAAAAACGGTAGTCTTATTATTGTAAGCGATTTGAGGATTTTTAGGAAATCAGTGCTGGGGGATTGACACAAACTACAAAATATGTTAAGATGTCCTGGATTAAAGACCCTTGAAAACTGTCTCCAAGTAGTACTTATCATTCTGTCGAGCAGCCGCCAAAGTCGGGGTTATCCCTCCTTTTCCTCGATCGGTAGCTCAAGTCAGGCTAGATTATTTTTTAATCATGGTCTGCGCTGCTAGGCAGAATGATAAGTATTACAAAAAAAGGAGAAAAAATGAAAATAAAAAATGGCTTATCGTCGATAATAGTATTATTGGTGCTGTGGCTGGTGATGCCAGCGATGGCGCAGATGGCCGGCTTGGGAAGTAAACTTCCCAGCCCGATGATGACGGCGGCATTGGATGGTTCGCCGCGGTTGGACGCGCGTGGAGCCTATATCAGTTTCCAACCACTGGAAAGTAGTGGCGAGGAAGAGGCGTATAATATGCGCGTTTTTAATGCCAATCCGCAATATGAGATTGGTATCATGTTTGGACGCTTGAACCCTCGTAATTTTTTCGGTATGGTTGGAGACTGGATTTATGGATATCGCGGGTTTATTAATAATCAGCGGCGGGCCGATTGGAAGATCTTACGTCCGGGTGAGCGCGTGGATGTGCCTTTTACTGCTAAGCAGGGAGACGAATTTCGGTTGGTAGTAGCGCGCAAGTACCAGTACGAACGATATTTTGTCGCGTCGTTGGACTGGCCGTCGTCTTCACAAGGTTTTTCTCTGTCGGAGTTTATTCCTGCGTTGGCCGAGGTAGAAGTAAATATTAATGAACTCGATAGCGATGAAAGCGATGAACCAGAAACGCCACAGGCTCAAGTGTTGTTGCGAAATGACGGAGAGCTGGGTAGTAGTACGGGTATTGGAGTCGGTTCGGAAAAGATTCTGAATGAAATCTTGCAGGGTCAAAAAGAGATTCTAAGATCTCAAACAGAGTCTAATGAACGAATCGGCGACATGGGTGCCACACTGCTTCAATATGACGAGCGGATAGCACGCCTGGAGAACGCAGCGTTTGCTGGGAATAACACCGCGGGCGGGGACGCACATCACGCGACAAAGACGATTACGTCATCAGCTAAGTCCAATGACGGGACTACTGTGACTGCTACTGCGACTGCTACCGCGACTGCCGCTAAGTCGAAGACGGAAGCGAAAACTCCGGTCGCGGATGTTAATGCGAAACCGACTAAGGAGTCAGTGGAGGCGGCGAAATTTGTGCGTCTATTGAACGAATGGCGTACAAAAAATAAGGTGTCGATCGTGACCATGGCCACGGGGCAGGCACTGACGGATGTCAGAGCGAGAGCACAGGCCGCGGAAAAAGGTCAAAAAAATCCGGCGATTAGCAA
The DNA here is from genome assembly GCA_964547305.1 of uncultured Gammaproteobacteria bacterium. GTDB lineage: Bacteria > Patescibacteriota > Patescibacteriia > UBA2591 > JBAYNP01 > CAZJMI01. The sequence goes on along the minus strand of CAZJMI010000023.1, from coordinate 141 downwards.
TGGATTTGAATGGCCAAAAAGCAATTGCACTAGCGCTTCAGCTGCGGCCAAAACATTATTTGACGTTGGAAAATATCCAGCGTTAAATAAGGACTGTTTTCTCAATCCCGTCTACAAAAAAGTGGCGGTGCATGTCGAGGA
>CAZJMI010000022.1:0-11495 GCA_964547305.1 uncultured Gammaproteobacteria bacterium | reverse complement strand
CGGGCTTGACATTTTTGAATGTTTGGTGTAAGATGGGGCGGAAATGATTTTTGAAAAATAACGCATTCAATTACGTTCAATAAACAAAACAAAAGGAGAAAAGATGAAGGCCAAATTGGTTTTTTTGGCAGTGACCTTAACGGCTTTACTACTGGGCGTGGCTTGCGATGAGGCAACTATCCCCAGAGAACTGACGGCAGCCGATTACGGTAAGTACTGCGTGCTCGTTATCGAAGAGTCAGCGCAGGTGGAACCGGAGATAGCGGTAATGGCCAGTTTACTGCGGGCCGGGTTCAAAGTTAGCAACGATAAAGACGGTTTCGGTAATTCAGGGCTGCCAGTGTTGCGCTGCGTGATGACCGTAATGCCGAATGAATCAACAATGGAACCTTACCGCGTATACGGCAAATTTATCGACGAGAACAACATGGTAATCGCCGCGTTCAACGCCAAAGGTAATGATTTTAATACGATGGCGGAAGCGGTGGTGGCGGATTTGAAAACAAGGCTGGCGGCTGAATTGGTGGCGGGGCAACCAGCGATGGAAAAACGGGTTCAAGTACCGGAACAACCAGAGACGCCATCTAGCACAGGATCGGGATACTAAATTAAGGAGGAAAATGTCGTTGGTAGAAATTGATCCGAAGGTGATGGAAAGGGTGCTGTATGTCTTGCTGAAAACGAAGAAAATCATCGCGGCGGAGATACTGACCATGCCGTTACCACGGGTGCCCGAAGGCGCAATGGTTCTCGGAGAAATGACTGACTGGGAATGTCGCGTTTTCCTTTACGGGAAAAGGCTGTACGACCAAGGCCAGGAAGACTCCGAAGAGATGGCGGCAATAGCTTTTCTCTCAATGGAGGGGCTTCTCAAAAGGCTGCAGAACGAACATCCGATGCTAGATATAAGCCCCGGGAAGGTGCATATTTGTGCCGAAGGGGTAATAATCTACGATCCCGCCGCGCCATTGATGCATATGATGTCGGATATCCTACATAGGATAATGGGCAATATGTAGTTTTAATGGTTTGCCGGGCGCGGGCGTCGGGCGGATTGGTCTTTTGGAGCTTCATGGGGTTGGATATGTATCCGGCCCCGTTTTTATTTTTTACACGAATTTTTATTCGGCGGGATACTCCCCTATTGCGTTTGGTGAGGTGGCGTCGTAAAATGTAGGAGTCTCGGCTGGTTAATAAGGGGCCGAGAAGTGGAAACACGCGATGCCTACGGCGTGGAAGTTTTTGATTTAAAATAAAATTAACAATAAAGTTTATGACAAAGGATTTAAAAAAATTAATACGCGAATTTTTGGAATACTTGGAGGTGGAGCGAGGCCGCAGCCAGGCGACAATCGCTAATTATGATTTCTATTTGGGGCGATTCGCGGAGTGGGCTAAAAATGTAGCGGCAGATAAGATTGATTTAGAGTTGATGCGGCAGTATCGACTGTGGCTGAATAGATTGGAGGATAGACATGGAGAACTTTTGAAAAAAAATACGCAGAATTATCATTTAATCGCGTTGCGATCGTTTTTGAAATATCTGGCCAAGCGGGATGTGACGAGTTTGGCGCCGGAAAAGATTGAGCTGGCAAAAATGCCGGATCGGCAGGTGGAGTTTTTGGAGGGTGATGATTTGAAGAATTTACTGCAAGCGCCTTTAGGGACGGAGCAGGCGGAGATTATACAGCTGCGGGATAAGGCGATTTTGGAATTGTTTTTTTCATCGGGTTTGCGGGTGTCGGAACTGGCGGGAATGAAGCGGGAGGATATAAATTTGAATAAGGAAGAATTTACGGTGCGCGGCAAGGGGAAAAAGCTGCGGTTGGCATTTCTCGCACCGGAGGCGAGACAAAGTTTGAAGGCATACGTGGCGAAACGCAAAGATGTGGAGCCCTGGCTGTTTATCCGGCACGACAAGGCAGCGGAACAAGGGGCGGAAGCGGCTTTGACGGCTAGGTCGATACAAAGGCTGGTAGCAAAATACGCGATGATGGCGGGAATTACCAGACACATTACGCCACACACTTTGAGACACAGTTTCGCGACGGATTTATTGGGGGGCGGAGCGGATATTCGATCGGTACAAGAGATGCTGGGGCACAATTCAATTACAACGACACAAATTTATACGCATGTGACGGATAAAAAGCTGAAAGAGGTATACAAAAAACACCATAGTCAAAAGGGATAAAATCCGAATGAGGCAATGAGGGGCGTTTTCAGGTGTGGTAAACGTAAAAGGGTGAAAAGTGTCGGGAGATTTGTTTAAGCGGTGTCAGAGGCCATTTCATCTTTCCCCCTGAAGTATAAAATGTCCAATATGGTTTTGGGCTTGATTTGAAAGTAGGATTTTGGGATAATGAGTGGGCATTGTGCGCGCCCCCGTAGTTTAATGGATAGAACGAAGGTTTCCTAAACCTTAAATGACCGTCCGATTCGGTCCGGGGGCACCAGTAATTTAACGATGGCGGATTGCCAAAGGTAAAATTTTTTGCTAGATTGAACGCTGAATTATTTAGTGTGGGCCCGTAGCTCATCTGGTAGAGCGCGGCATTCGCATTGCCGAGGTAAGGGGTTCGAGTCCCCTCGGGTCCACCAAAGAATCGCCCAGGACGGGCGGTTTTTTGATTGCGGGAATTAGTTTTTCAAATTATAATGATAGTGCACGTGGAATTAAATATTTTTATATATGCTGGGCGAGGGACAATTTTTAACACAATCAGAGGGCGGTGAAGAAAAGACCGATTCCGAGGAGATATCCGCGGAGGATATTGGGGCGCGAGTCGAGGGCGGCGAAAAGGCTGGTGGGGGGAGCGTTGCGCTGGGAGAAGGGACAACGGACGGCGCGCACGATAGTGCGGGTGGAGGCGAGATGGCGATGGAGCAGAGTAGTAACGGGATTGAAGACAAGGGGAAAAGGGAGGGTCCTACGCTGCTGGCGGCTATTGAAGAAGCGCGAGAACGAGAGATGAAACTGGAAGGAGAATTGGCGGAACTGGATGATTGGGCACAAATGATTATAAAAGAGACGGATAAAAAACCGGATTATAGCATCGAGGCGCCCGGCATGTTGGGCGTGGCGGGAAAAACAACCGAAGAGCTAGAACGGATAATGATTAAATTAGTAATGACTATCAATAGGAAAAGGCTTCATTCGGAGGCGCGAGAGTCGGAGCTGTATCAAACTGCTTACCATGAAGAAAAGCAAAAAGTACTAGGGAGCAAGGCGGGGGCAAGTAAGAAAATCGCCGAGCTAGAGGAAGCGAGGGGGGAAATAAAATCAATCAAGCTGGCGCAAGAAATATTAGCGCGGGTAAGTGAATTTTACAAACAGAAAAAATTTGATGAGATTGGTGCTTCCGCGCTAGAAGACGTCGGAGAACAAATAGTTTATTGCGAAATACAAATTAAAGATCTAGAGAGTCAACGTTTTTATCCTTTGACAGTCGTCAATAAAAAAAGATTGGGGGAGCTGCGGACAAAGGTGGCGGAATTGAAAAAGTTTAAGGAAGAACAAGATAAAATTGATGACACGGGCAACGACGCGCTAAAGCCCAGTCAATGGCTGATCGAACAGATGCAATATCACTCATACGAATCATACGCGCTGGCCACCGGAAGAATCACGGAGCTGCTTTTACAGACAGCCACAAAAATGTTGGGGGTACAATATGGCGAGCTTATGGAGGAGAAATTTCAAGAAGCACTGCGCCGCGATGAGGAAGAACAAAATAAGGAAAAAATACTGACGAAAGAGCTGCGGGATGGGCTGGTGGACGATTGCGCGGCTGGTCTGCGAAAAAAATTGGTAGAGCAGGCGATAAAGGTTAATAGTAACTTTGATTTGAAAAATCTTAAAAGAACATGCCCCGAATTAACAGAAGCGGCGATACAAAACGAATTAAAAGCACAGGGCATCACACGAAAGAAGTTAAATGACTGGGAGAGAAAAGTAAACGCGGGAGTAGTCACGGACCCTGAAGAAATTAAACGGTTGGTGGAAACTGGCGAACAAGCTCCTATAGAATACACAAGCGACGAGGACACGGATGCGGGGCTGGCATTAAGAATATTGCGGCGGCGGGTACTAAATTTCAGAAAAACAGTAGAAAATAAAGTAATAACTGAACTTAACCGCGAGATTGATGGCAATCCGGCGGTTGATCGCGCGGTTGAATTAATAATCAGCGGACTTAAAGAAGGGAGCCACTTGGATAAGCGGGGGCGGGAAGAAAAATCAGAGAAAATATGGGCGGGAATAAAAGAATGGACGAGTTTATACGTTACTGGCGCGTACGATCGCAATGAGTGGGGCTCAATTGTTGAAACGGTGGAGGCTAGCGGCGAAAATAATTTCACACAATTTTTGGACTACGCACGGATACTAGCAGAAAAGAGCACTATTGAGCGCGTAGGCGCCGCTGAAAGAGAAGTATTAGATAAATTGTGTGGGCATAATTTGCAGGTTGATTTTTCAAATTTAGAATATGTACGGAAAAGAATACTCCATGATCGCGGGTCGGGTGAATGGCAGCATGCCGAATCTAACGCCGCGAGCGCGCTGTTTAACGACGGGAATATCGTTCCGTGGATAGCCTTTAAAAATAATGAGGAAATTAAAGCTCTATACGGGAAAGAGATACTAGATAAAATGGACCAGCTGGCACAAGAGTTTGCTTTGGTGATGACAATAGGAGACAGGTCTGGGCCCGATAACGAATACAGGGAGCCGGGAGTCAAGGCGCTGTTAGAATTTAAAAATCCACAGGCAGTGGCTCATAATCTACTCAATTTTTGGCGGGCTGAACCCACGATTGGAGGCGACCAAGAGGAGGCAAAAAGAGCGGTATATCGTGGGCCGTTACATTTAATAAACCGAGGAATGAACATTCCCGAGAGTCTGGCGAATTTAGACACGCGATATATAAAATCTTTAACCGCGGAAGAAATACAAAACATAGAGCACTCGCAAATACCGGGCTTGGCAGATCTGGTGAATGTTTTAAGAACAGATCCGCTGGCCATGGAGCGACCAAGAGAAATTTATGGATTAGAAGAAGGGAAAACGTGGGAAAATATTTCGGCAGAAGAGATTACGCTAGCCCAAAGCGCGGCACAGGCGTTTGGAAAATTATGTAGCTATATGGTGTTGAGCGCGGAGGGTGACAACGCGCAAGAGGACACTAAAGAGCAAAAAGAAACAATCCTCGCGACAGAAGCATTTAATAGTAATCTGTGGCGGATTAATTTAGATGAACTGGGAGTAGATGAACGAAAAAAAATACTCAAAAAGATTATCGCGGGAAAAGAAGACGAGGTAGTGGAAGAAGTTTTTAAAAATTTGGATAAATTCAAAATTTCAAACGAGGGGGCGGTGATGATACTAGAAGAGACGGACAAGCTACAAGTGGCCATAAAAAATCCAGAAATATTCGGTGAATTTTTTGACACAGTAAGCCGAGAATACATAGAGAAGATATTTGTAGGGCTAATTAACAAGGCGAATATCGAGCTAGTATTGGACAGCTTTCGCGGATTTGGGCTAACGGAGGATGATCTGGCAAAAATTTTATTGGCCCAAAAAGGCAAGGCTAAAGTAATAGTACAGCACGATGCTGCTTTCAGTAATTTCTTGGAATCAGCCAGTCAGACCGACCGAGAGGATATAATCAAAAAGTTAATCCTAGACGGGGATGTTTTTGTAATGCTGGATAATTTCAAAAAGTTGAGATTTTCAGAAGAAATGTTGGGAGAATTTTTGCTAAAAATATCCGATGGAGAAAAAATTGAGGGGGAGAAAATAATAGTAGAAAATGCCGCTATATTTATGCCGTTTATCGAATCTATAGGGAATGATAGACTGGAGGAATTATTTCAAAAAATTATTCGGGAGAGGAGGCCGCTATTGGCTATTAATAATTTTGAGAGCTGCGGAGTAGCGGCAAATTATATCACCGAACAATTGCGCGAACATGGGCATATAGCTCTAATTATAGAAAATCAGGATAAATTTAAAGAAGTGGATGAAATCACGCAGCGGGCCATTGAGGTGGATGGAATATTGAAAGACTCTCCGAGCAACCAAGTACAAAAATTAAGGCAAAGATTTCTGACGGTAATCGCGGAAAACGCAGATAACCCGGAGGAGGCCAAAAAACAGGCCGAGCGTATTAACGATATTTTTGTATATAACAATGTGCCGACGGCGGGTAAAATATTTGAGGCGTTTAAATTGCTTTTCACTAAAAATAATAAATTGGGCGGGGAGGCGGAACAGGCGGGATTAAAAGAGCTGCCGCTTAAAAAACAAATGTGGATATTGTGGAAGGATTTGTTGCGGGCTAATTTCCGCAGCTTGAACGCGGATTTAAAACAGTATCTAAAAGATGTGGCGGCGGCACGACAGGCGCTGGGAAATCTGGAACGGGGAGAAGATTTAACCGCCGACGAGCAGGGAAAATTAAGGCAGTTTTTCAAAAAATCCGACGCGGCGATTCAATATAGATTGAATCTAGACGCGGACGCAATTTCACGGGAGGATTTGGAGACCAAACAGTTGCATGAACTGCTGCAAAATTTGAAGCGAGATTGGGGGTGCCGAGAAGGTGAGCCTTTGCTGGCGACCATGGAGCGAAAATTTTTACGGCCGATGGGAATGAAGGGCGTCGATGAAGCGTTGCAGTTTTTTGAAGATTTCGGTGAGGAAACAGACAGGACGAATCGCGAATTTGTTTCAAAGGTGGTGGACACTGAAGAATCTGTCGTGGAGCTTGATATACAAGCCGATGATTTATACAAAGGGATACCGGCAAATTTTGTGTCTTTAAATTGTAATGACGGATGGCGTTGTCCGGAGCTAATCGGGGCGGAAGTGCAGAAACAAGATCAGACCCATTATGATGTCGATTTCATAAAGGTGGACAAGGATGATACTACAGACATAGCTTATTCGCTCGGGGAGACAGCGAAGGTGCATTATGCGAGCGATATATGTGTTTTAGTTAAAGACCGGGGGCAATTCGTGAAAACGAACAAAGGGGGCGAAGCGAATCGTGAGGCGCGGGCGACTAAAACAAAAATGGAATATTTTCAGGGAGGCTATGATTATACTGCGGATTCGCACGAATTTGTGGGTATACGCGGGGCAATGGGCTCGGGAGATATCAGCGCGTATATCGTGAAAGAAAATACGCGTGCCGAAGATATTGAAAATATAAAGTTTTTCGTAGCGCGGCAGGGGTTTTATGTGCCAATACTGATGCCGACCGAAGGAAATCTGGCGAAAAATGTTTTTACGGCCGAAGAATTTGATGGGCTAAGAAAAAATATTTTCTCAGGGATAGCTATCTTCTCGAGTGATAATGTCGAGACGCGAGGGTTGGATAGAGAAGACTATTTGACGAAAGATATTTTGAAATATATCCCATCGCCGGAGATAATGGAAAAGATGAAACTGGCGCAAAAAGAATTAAAGCTAAAAATAGGTGGGGTTTTGAGTAAATATGGTATTGAAGAAGAGCGTGATGATTCTTTGATCGGGCACAGAATAGAAGATTCGGGCTCAACCGGAAGAGGGACCGGGCTGGATGAGGGATTTGATTTCGATTTCGTGGTGCGTTTGAATTATCAGGACTTAAATAAAAAGGCGGGGATAAACAATGATTTGAGTGAGGCGCTGAAGGAGTTGGGTGGGTCAGTGTGTCCAGAAAAAAATGGAGAGCGGACCGTGTCTTACAAGGACGTGAGCGCGGGAGGGGTTTTGACCGAAGTGGATATAACTGTTTTAGGTAAAAAGGAGCGAGTGGAAATAACCAGTCACGATGCGTTGCAACAAAAATACGATAACATAGAAAAGGTACGCGGAGAGGGGGCGCTAGATGAAGTTAAGGCGGGAATTCGTTGGACAAAGGATATTTTGAAAAAGGCGGGGTGTTATAAGCGGAGAGATGGGAGTATCGGGGGTATTGGAGTAGAGCATTTTGTATTGGAGCATGGGGGTAATGTCTTGGAGGCGTTTAAGACATTTTACGAGGCGGCGTATCGGGATGGGGAATTGGTCGACTTGGAAGATTTTAAAAATAAATATCATATTTTCGGCATCGGGGAAAATGTGACCGACGCGGAATTGCGGGCGGAGAATTTCACACGGAAATTTACGCAGCCAAAATATCAAAAATTCGCCGCGGTGGCTAAGGCAATAGCGACAGAGCCGGCGAGTTTGGAAGGGGTGTTGGCGGAGATGAGGGAGGAAAAATAAAATAGGCACCGTTTTGACTTGGCGGGGTAGTAGGGTTGTTTTTTAATGTTTAATGTGCTTAAATGGTGGGGAATGAATAATAGGTGGTTTTTGAAAACTGAAAAATCAGGAGAAATAATGGACAGAAAAATGATGTACGCACTCGGTTGGGATGGAAATGACGGCGGAGCGCTGATTTTAAGCGTGGTTGAGTCGGTGGTGAGATATCTGGAACAGACATACCGAGGTGTAAATTTCCGAGGAGAAAATGGTGTTCCGGGGGCCGAATTTACGGCCGACTGGCGGGGAAACTGGGGATTTGACGGGGCTTTTCGGCACGGACAGGATATGTATGGGCGGCCGACTTACGTGACGCCTATACCGAGCATTCTCAATAGTGCCAGAAGGCTGCGTGATATTATCAGCAGTTTGCGTATTTTATTTGAACTGCTAGAGGTCGCCAGACTAACGGACACAAGCATATGGCTAGAGGACCAGAAACAAGCCCTTAGTCTGGAGATTCAAACCGCCAGCGATATGCAAAGCGTGGTTTTGGTCGGGTCTTGTTCGGATAAGTTCACGCAATGGCTATTTGACGGGACTAATTTCCATCGCATACGCGATACGGCGCTGGAGACTTTGAAGAGCGTGCACGACAGGCTGGAGTCAAAGCATACTCATAGATTCGCGGTGACTGGAAATGCTCAAGACTGGGTCCTGGGTGGCGAAGTGATGATTATGAAACCGGGTAAAATTTATTGCCCGCGAGGAGTATTGTCAGACGCCGACATACTGGCCAATATTTGCGCCTTGGGCGCTTTGCGCCAAGCGTATGAGAACTGATGACCCGCGAATAAATGTGGATCTTTAAATTTAAGGGCCGCTCATGTGAGCGGCCCTTAATTATTTGGTGAACAGATTAGATGACGTGGATATTTATTCGATACAACAGTCAATGGCTTTTTTAACCAAGGCTCCGAGTTTGCCCATGATGGTTTTTTTGTCGGTGTCGTTTTTATCGATGGCGTTGTCGTCGATTTTTTTGATGCCGGTAATGTCGATGGCTTTAAGGTTGAGCCCCCAAAATAATGAATATAACTGGTAAGATTTATTAAAAAGCTCGTAGGCTTCATCTTTTTTGCCAGCCCCGAGCTGTTTGGTGCCGACCTCCATGAGGCGCATAGAGGCGGAAAGTAGGTGCTTGGAAATGCACCAAACTTCGCCTTCATATTCTTTGATAATTTTTTTCAGCAAGTCTTTGCGCATTTCGCGCACTTCCTCGATGAGTTCATAATATTGGGTTTTGCCGGTTTTGGCGCCGGTAAAGAAAAAATGTTCTTCGATGCTGATCAAATTCATGATGGCCAAACTCAAATCCTGGTCAGAGGAGAGATCAAGTTTATTAACCTTCTTTGATTCGTCAACCTGATCAATAAATTGTTGCAATTTTCGTAAATCTGCTTGAGACATAAGTATAAATTAGAGGATGAGCCACTGAAAAATGAGACTTAGAGCGAGCAGGGCAGCCAGGGGCATAACAACTTTTTGAAAGGGGAAACAAGCGCTACCGCGACGAGTTTTCCATTGCTGGTAGGCCCAAACGCCGAGCCAATAGAAGACTAGACCGCCCAGGACGGAACCAAAAAATAATTTATCAACACCGAGAAGGGTATTGAGAGGATGACCGATGATGCTAGTAAAATATAGTGGGATGATAACTAGAGCATAGTAGGCGAGCAGGGTGGCTATCCAGCGATATTTAACGGGCCAGAATTTTTTCTTGGTCAGCCAATCTTCAGTCCAAATAGTTAGAGACACAAGAAGTCCGCCGATCCAAAGTCCGGTAATCAAGTCGTCAATACCCAGCCAGCGAGAGAGCCCGAGGCCGGCGGCCACGGCAATAGTACAAACGGGGCAAACGGCGTGCACGACTTTTGGCAAAAGGAAAATGAGTGCGAAAAAAACGGGGAGGATATACATTATGGTTGGATAAGTTTATTTTGAAAAAAACCAATAATGGGTTGGTCTCCCATGAGACAGGTTTGAGTGGCGGGGTCCCAGAGAAGTGGGACGCCGATGGCGGAAGTGTCCAGGTCACAAATTTTGGCCTTTTGGGCCAGCCGGAGAGCATTGGCTTGATTAGAACTTACCTCCAAATGCTGGAAAGGGATTTGCTCGGCAATGTTGTTAGCGGCCAGATATTCGTCGACTGTGGCGCAATGAGGGCAGTTTTGACTATAAAAAATAATTATAGCCTCTTTTGGCTGCGGTTCGCCTTGGCGGGCCTGACTGCGCCAAATACCGCCCGCAACGATAAGAATAATTAGAGCCAAACTGGTGAGCAACCATAATTTTTTAGACATATCTATCTGCGGATTTTAATTTTTAACTAGGGTCTTTGAGAATTATAGCGCATTTTAAGCTGGCGGTAAAGGGGCGCGGGGTTTAACGGGTGTGAGATATTTGGTGATACAAAGCAGGTTAAAGCGAGAGCCCGGGGTGGAGCCCTAGGCAAAAAACATTTTTGGATTTAGAATATCCAGAAAGGAAGTTTTTAAATTTTAAATAAAAAATGATGCTGGAGTGTGAATATTTTAAAACGTATCTGGCGATGGCTAAGGGGGCGGCTGGAAGTAAAATGTTTCGACATTTTTACGCGCACGATGGTCGGCGCAGTCGAGATGTAATAAGGGGCGGTAAATTGGGGTGCGCTTTTTTTGTGTCCACAATTTTATATCATTTTGGTTGGATTAAAGAACCGCACGTGACGGTGATAGGTTTAACGCGAGATTTAGAAAATAACGGCTGGAAAAAGATAGTGAAAGTACGCGAGGGGTGTGTGATAGTCTGGCAAGAAGAAAAATTCGGACGAGAAACGCACCGGCACGTGGGAATTTATTTGGGAAATGGGCGGGCAATCAGTAATAGCGCCGCAAAAGGCTGCCCAGCAACACATGACTATAGGAAACGTGGCCGCAGTAGAAAGGCGAGTGGAATTGGTAATGAAATTGAGGGTTTGTGGTGGAATGATAATATAAAGTCTTGATAATATTTGAGATTCTGTGTTAGGATGTCAGGAGTCGTGGGTGATAGATAAAATACGGGCCCTTAGCTTAGCTGGTAGAGCGCCTCCATGGCATGGAGGAGGTCAGGAGTTCGAGTCTCCTAGGGTCCACCAAATATCGCTGTTGGAAATGGCGATTTTTTTATATTTTCATAGGGCTTTGGTAAAAGAATAACCTCCCCGGACACTTAT
>CAZJMI010000021.1:0-11586 GCA_964547305.1 uncultured Gammaproteobacteria bacterium | reverse complement strand
ATTTTCGGCGTCACCTATGTCGTCATCTCACCCGAACATCCGCTGGTGCCGTTTATCACCTCCGAGAAACAAGAGTCTGCTGTCCAAGATTATATCCGCCAAAGTCGTGCCATCTCCGACATGGAGAGAACTAGCGCCGAGCATGAAAAAACCGGAGTTTTTACCGGCGCCTATGTTATTAATCCCGCCACCGCCGAAAAAGTCCCCATTTGGCTTGGGGATTATGTACTGGCGGATTATGGCACCGGAGCTATTATGGCTGTTCCTGCTCACGACGAGCGCGATTTTGCTTTTGCCGAAAAATATAATCTCGATATTACCGAAGTTATCAAATCCGAGAATGAAAAAGACCATCCCGAGCGTGGCGCCTTCTGCGGTGATGGAATTTTAATCAATTCCGGCGAATTTTCCGGCCTGACCTCCGAACGCGCTCGCGACGAAATCACCAAGTGGCTGGAAGAAAAAGGCTTGGGTAGTGGCAAAAAGCATTATCATCTGCGCGATTGGCTAGTTTCTCGTCAACGCTTTTGGGGCGCGCCCATCCCGATAGTTTACTGTGAAAAATGTGGCACCGTGGAAGTGCCGGAAGACCAGTTACCCGTTCTTTTGCCTTCCGTGGAAAATTATCAAACCACTGGTACTGGCGAATCACCACTAGCGCGCGTTAAAAGCTTTGTAAATACCACCTGCCCCAAGTGCGGCGGTCCCGCCAAGCGCGAGACTGATACTATTTCCCAATGGGTTTGCTCTTCCTGGTATTTTACCCGCTACACCGACCCGAAAAATGACAAAGAAATTTTTGATAAGAAAAAAGTCAAAAACTGGCTACCGGTAGATTTATACATCGGCGGCGTTGAGCATGCTATTTTGCACTTACTTTACGCGCGTTTCATGACCAAATTCATGTTTGACGAGGGTTTGCTGGAATTTGAAGAGCCGTTCTTGAAGCTTTTCAACCAGGGTATGATTTATCGCGACGGCGAAAAAATGAGCAAATCCATCGGCAACGTAGTCGGCTTGGATGAGTTTTTTGAAAAATATGGCGCCGATACTTTACGTGTCTACGAATTATTTATCGGCCCCGCCGAACAAGACGTAGAATGGAACGATCGTGGTGTAGTTGGCGTTTATCGTTTTCTGGAAAAAGTTTGGGATTTAGTGATTCAGTTCAAAAATAATCCCACCGAAGACTTGACCCCCGCTCCCGCAACCGAAAAAATCCGCCACAAAACCATCAAAAAAGTCACCGAAGACCTGCAAAATTTTCATCCCAATACCGTAGTCAGCGCCTTGATGGAATATACCAACCACCTCCGCGCCTCATCTACCACCTCCGCGCCCGCTCGTCAGCAAATTGAAACGCTGGTCTGCCTCTTGGCGCCATTGGCTCCGCATATCAGTGAAGAAATGTGGGAACTTTTGGGACACAAAGATTCTGTTTTCACGGCTCCTTGGCCGACTCATGACCCCGATGTCATTTTGGATGATGAAGTAGAGCTCATTATTCAAATCAACGGCAAAATTCGCGATAAAGTCACCATGCCCCTCAATACCCCCGAGGAAGAGGCCAAAAAAACCGCCCTCGCCCGCGAGAAAATCCAAACCCACCTTGCCGGTCGTACCCCCAAAAAAGTAATTTACGTTTTTGGTAAATTGATCAATATAGTGATTGTCTAATTCAAACTCATCCACATGACTCTAGTTGAGCAAACTAAGCTTTGGTGCCAGGAATTAAATTTGCGGCCGAGCAAAAGCCTCGGCCAGAATTTTTTAATTAGCGAAAAGATTCTATCCCAAATTTTAAACCTGGCCGCGCTCGATTCCTCTGCCACCGTCCTTGAAATCGGCCCGGGCCTGGGTATTTTGACTAAAGAAATCTTGTCTCAAGCCGGAAAAGTCGTAGCTGTCGAAAAAGACCCACGCTTGGTAAATTTTTTGCGCCGCCGTCTATCTGCCCGCGCCAACTTAAATCTCATTGAGGCCGACGCGCTCACCTGGAATCCTACTGCCACCGAGCTCTCCTCCGCCCCCTACCAAATTATTGCCAATTTGCCCTATTCTATCACCGGCGCTTTTTTGACTCGCTTTTTGAAACAAGCCCACCCGCCCACCCGTATGATTCTAATGCTGCAAAAAGAAGTCGCGGCTAAACTTTGTGCCGCCGCCGGCGAAATGAGCCTTTTGGCTGTGCTAGTGCAATTTTATGCCCATCCAAAAATAGCTTTCAAAGTTCCCCGCTGTAATTTTTGGCCTCAACCGGCCGTAGATTCCGTCATCATCGAGCTTCTTTGGCAGCCCCTGGCCGAGCCCGCTACCTTGCGCGCCGCCTGGTCCCTTGTAGCCGCTGGCTTCTCTTCCCCCCGCAAAAAACTCATCAATAACCTATCCGCCGCCTTCCCCGCTTCAGACTGGCCGACCCTTTGGCGCCGCCTCGACTGGTCAGATGGCCTCCGTGCGGAAGACCTATCCGCCCCTGATTGGCTGGATTTGTGGCGCGCGACAAAGTAGCTATATTTCCCCGCCCCAGAACCCCGATCCCGTCCTGACGGGATTTATTGACATATTTTGTAAAATATGCTAAGTTTTGGGCGGCTATTAAGCCATACCCGTCCTTTTAAAAAAGTAAAAAATAAAAAATTAAAAAGCAAAGGAAAGAAAAATGGGAAAATCCACCATTTTATCCAACCGCCAACTAGCCCTCTCCGTCCTTGATGACGAGCAGCTGGCTCGGGTTATCCAAAAACTCTGGCCCAAGTTGCGAGCCATTCTTAGCCCTCGACAGGGAATTAACGAGCCTGTTTGGTTCGACCCGTTCGAAATCAGCCTTTCGGGACAGAGGGTCCTCTATTCCAAGCAAGCTAACTTCAAGCCGGTCGTCATCGCCGGGCTCAATGAAAACGACCTTATTTTCAACGATCTCGTCTTCAAAACCCTGCGACGCTTCGGCGTCACCCTCTACCACCTGGCTTATGGTGATTCCGAACTAACCAGCCTCGGTTCATACTGTCTCGATGGTTATTACCAACGCGCTCCCGGTCGCTTCTCGGACTTCATTCACGATGTGCTTGAAGTCGGAAAGCAAAAAGACGGACCCGTCCCAACCCCACGTCAGGCTATCAAGGAAATTGACGACCAATTCAAAGTCCTTTTTCCCAAGCCTGCCGTCAAGGTTAAGCCGAGCTCAAAAACCGCGCCCGAGACGACTGCCGAGCCTCCCGCGGCAACAGCCGCCAAAGCCAAGCCCAAGAGCAAATCTCGGTCCAAATCTGACAAATCTGACAAAGTCGCCCCTCCTGTTCCAACTCCAGATCCAACCACCGCCCCCACCAAGCTGACAATTATGACACGCGCGGATAGTGTTCTTATTGAAGTAAACACTTCCAATGCGGCCTATGGGCAATTCAATGGTTTTCACTATGGTGACGTGATACAAAAAGAAGGCAGAGACCCCGAAACAGTCTTGGGCGTGGGTTCAGACGGTTGTTTTTGGGTTGCCGAAGAAGGCTATAAATGGCGAGCGGGATGTTGGATCAAATTTAGCGATGTCTCCAACCACCAGTTCATCCGCCCCCGCTCCCCGAAACTCCTTCGCTTCGACCTCGACCGCAAGATCGAGGAATTCATGGCCTTCTACGCCGCGACCGGTGTCGCTGTGCCGGAAAACTTCTGGCGCGACATCCGGCTCATCTGGGTCCGCAACCTCGTCGCTATTCAAGAAGCGTTGGATGAAATGGATTTCGACGAAATCCTGCTCATCCCGCCCATCACCGACCTAGCCGACTTGGCCGAAAAGATGAAAACTACCGCCAAGGGCCATCACCTAGGAGTCTCAAGTTGCGTAGAAAGTGAGTGGGAAAGACTCGGCGGCTGGAGCAGAATCCAAAGCCCGCACCTCAATCAAAAGCGCATTGTTCTAGTACACAAAGATCGGGCGCAAAACCTTTCCGATCGCCCCGAACTGGCCAATACTAAGGCTATTTTTGGCCGTGACGTTGATTTCGGCAACGCAATGTCTTTGGAGGAATACTTAATTTTCCAAAAAAGATATTCTGAAGATACTAACGGGCTACATCTTGACAGTGACAAAAGCCAATCCTGGCTAGCTATCAAGTGGCTAGCTAACAGGATTATCTTCGCCGACTGGCAGACGGATAATAACCAACTTTATCTATGGGCGTCATCACCCGACGATCGGTACCAGGATAAAGGCTATCGTCCCTGTCGTCGCTTCTTTTGAGAATAAACCCATTCAAATGTGTAGCGGCCCGTAGCTCTTTTGTCCTAAATCTCACGAACGGGATCGTCCCCATGACGCTCCCGTTTTTTCTTTTTTATTTATTGTTGACGGCTACTATTATAAATTTTGCAGCCCCTTTGCTTGCGAGAGAAGACCCTCTCGCAGGGCGAGCGGGCATGGTGTCCCGATGCTACATCGGGACGAGCGAGCCCGAGAGGGAGCGGCCAGCCCACGCTGGGGGCTGGCACGCGGGTCTTCAATGCAAGCAAAGGGGCTAACTATCTCTACGAGGCAGGTCGCGACGGCGAACAAAATAATATAGCCCGAGCCAATACGGCTGGGAGGCTGGCATAGTGTGTCTGCAACTTCAACTTTAATTCCCAATATGCTAAAATAACTGTAAAGCTTTAACCCCTACCACTATGCTGCCACCAGCCGAAAAACCAATATTCAAATCCAAAAACGCCCACCGCGCCGCGGTGGTCGGTTTAAGTCTAATCACTTGCGCCATTCTCTATTGGGGACTCGAATCACTCTATCGCTCCATCAAACTGCCATCCGGTTCTGGCGCTGGATGGGATTTATACCAAAAACAACAAGCCGCCCTACAATTGGCCGCGCTCAAAACTCAAGACACCGACCACGATGGACTGTCGGACTTTGATGAACAATATGTATATGGCACTAGTATTTATTTAGAAGATACCGACAGTGATGGTCTCAATGACAAAGCCGAATTAGAACAAAGTTCTGACCCCCTCTGTCCTCAAGGTCAAACTTGTACCGCCGGCATTCCGGAAAATTCCGTTGTTCAAAAATCGCAAATTGTTCAAGGTCAAGCCACCCCGACTGAAATCCGTTCCATACTCAAAGGCGTCGGAGTTGACCCGACCGAATTGGATTCTTTGTCTGATGATGAAATCACCAAACTCTATCAAGAAACACTCGCCGCCATGGGCCAAACTACGGATTCTTCTTCCGCCGACACATCTACCCTCACCACCGAACCTACCGCTCAAGAATTGCGCCGTCAATTGGCCGCCGCCGGCGCTGATGCGGCCACTTTGGAAAGTCTAGATGATGCCACCTTGCTCAATATGTATCGCGAAAGTCTCAATTCGCCGGATGCTTCTGATTCCGGCCTTACCCCCACAGCCGCCGACTTGAGTGATTTAAACGCCGATGAAATTCGCGCTCTGCTCTTACAGGCCGGTCTATCTGCCGACGATTTGCAGGGTCTCGACGACGCCACACTAAAGCGCATTTTTTTAGAAAATCTTCCGGCCGAATAATTTTATTTTAAATTTGCTTTTAAAATTTGAGACTCGTTTTTAAAAATGCTATAATAATATCACCTCGGATTTTATCAGCAGCTTCGTTTTCTAGGCGGCATGTTTAATTATAAATCGCGCAAATTTATCGTCGGCGCGTTCGTGACGATTATTGCCCTCCAAATTGTCGGGGTGTTTTTATTGACGCCTCCCCAAAAAGCTCAAGCCTTCTCTCCCGATGTCGTAGCGGTCAATTCAGCCAAATGGATTTGGGAAAAAGTTAAACAGGCCTACACGGCCGCCAAAGAATTAGTCATGGGGGAAGCTATGAACAATGCCATGATGAGCTTCACTACCAACTTTGGCGCCGGCCTGGCAAAGACATTAGTTTCTGGCAACAATGGCGGTAAGCCGATGCAGCTAGTTGATTCAATCAAAAGTATGGCTCAAAGTGCCGCCGCCGACGCCGGTGCCGAGTTCGTCAGTACTTTGGCTTACGGTCAGCGCGGCACCTGTATGGATATGCCCAAAAAATTCGCTCAAAAGCCTTGCTATACCGATGATGACTGTCGGGTCAAAGTCACCGTCTCCGAGCGCCTCCAGGCCCTTTGTGCCAAAAAGGCCAATGAAATCGGTCGTGAACTACGCATCGACCCCGATACCGGAGACATTGGTTGGGCGCCCATCGTCGGCCCCATGCCCATCACCGGTGACATCGCTCTGCCCGCGGAATGCAACTCTCTTCCTGCCAACCCCACCGCCATTGTCGATTATACCGAAGGCTCTTGTTCCGGCGGCGCGGCCGGACTCAATCAATGGGCCGGATTTAATCTTTGCGCCCCCAAGATTATCAACCAACAAAGGGAATATACGCTTTTTTGGATCAAAGCCAATAGTCCCGCCGCCGCACCCAAATGCAGCTGGAAAACTATTCAAAAAAATTGGACCGCCTTTGCCAAAAACGCCACCTCCGAGGAAATTTTAAACGCCTACTCCATCTCTTTCAAAATAGAAGAAATGCCCATCAGCACTTTGGCCAGCATGGGCATGGTTATGGACTCAAACAAACAATACGCCGCCGCCGAGCTTACCTCGCTTATGGACGCCGCCGCCGACTTCAAGCCCCTCTTGGGACTCATAAGCAAGAAAAAACTCGTACCCGCCACCACCGCGCGCAATCAGCAACAAATGCTGGACCAAATCGGCCAAGTTGACCAACAAGCCAAAGCCAACGCCGCTGCCAGCCGCTCCCAAAGTTGGTTGAGTAATTTGGTCAATTCGTTCTCCGTCTCTTTTATGTCGGAGGTCAGCAAAAAAATGCGTGACGCCATTGCGGGATATTTTAATACCGGCTCCACCTCTTTGACCGGAGACTCCATCGCTCGCGGCATCGGCCCGCGCGATGCCGAAGACATTTTTTCCGAATTTCTTACCGTGCGCATCAAGTCTGGCGCCGAAATGGACTTAGTGCAAGAATTTTCCACTTGTCCGCAAAATAGCCAGTACGCCGCCGTCAATAACTGTGTTATTGATCAGAGCCTCGCCCAGGCCATCCGCCAGCAACTCACCATTCGTCAGGCTTTAGACAAGGGCTATCTGCATGGCGATTGGTATGTAGCCGACCCCGATAGTGCCGATGGCCCTGGCGATTATTTGAATACTTATTCTCTGACCAACATCAAAAAAATGCGCGCCGCTCGGGTTATGCCGCTCGGCCTGGAAATTGCCGCCTCCAAAATTTATAATCGTGAAATTCCCGGCGTCACCAAGGTCACGCTTAATGAAATTATTAACAATTACAACGCCGATTCCACCAATCCGTGGCGGCATTTAGTCGACCCAGAATGGATTATTGACGCCCCCGATGCGCGTTGCTATGCTCAAACTTATAATGTCATTCCCCAAATTAACGCCACCACTCGCCAGGAGGGCTGTGCCGCCCTGCAATTTTGCCTTGCTCTTGACGATAAAGATAATTGCCAGGCTTGGGGTTTTTGTACTAAAGAGGACGTAAATTTGCGCTTCAAAGGCACTCCTTGCCCCGACTATTACACCTCTTGTCGCACCTACACCCGTCAGGGCGATAGCGCTAAATTTAATTATCTCAAAGATTCCTTATATACCGGCTCTTGTGACGAAAGCAATTATGGCTGCTCGCGCTATTCCGCCGAAGCCTCTCGCCCCGCCCCCGTTGATGGCGCCACCTCTCCTTTAGCCTGGGATCCTGCCGGCGCTTCCATTTATCTCAATCACAATGCCAAAGAGTGTGCCGCCACCGAGGCCGGCTGTTCGCGCTTCTTGCGTCTGCGCGATAGTGATGGCTATTTGCTCGGGCATGTACCCGCTGCCGGCGATCCTTCCGCCCTGGAGGCAGCCATTACTTCCGCCGCCGAATCGTCATCCGGCTCTTCGGACTTTTACTACAGCAATTTCAAAGTTGAAGACCTATATTTAAAAAAAGCCCCTGACTATTTGAACTGTTATGATGCCGACCTGACCAATGATGACCCCGATTGCTCAAAATACGCCACCGCTTGTTCTTCTGACGAAGTCGGCTGTAATCGTTATACTCCAACCAACGGCGACCCTTGGGTTCCCGCCGTCACCGCGCCGGCTGATTTTTGTCCTTCCGAGTGCTCCGGTTACGAAAGTTTCTATCGTGCCCCGCTTTGGTGGGATACTACTGCCGGCGGTACTTGGAGTGGTGGTTTCGACAACCTCATCCCGTCCACCGCCAAGCGCTGCTCCGCTCAAGCCGTCGGCTGTGAAGAATATACTAATCTGGACGCTGTCGCCGCCGGTGGCGAAGGCCTGGAATATTATAGCCAAGCCCGTGTTTGTCAAAAAACATCCAACGCACTTTGCTCCCCATATTATACTTGGGAAGGGGATGACCGTGTCGGCTATCAATTACGCTCTTACAATCTCATAGCTGACGACTCCGGCCAACCCTGTACCCAACTTGGCGGCTCCGACGGCGGCGACACCTCTACTCGCTCTTGCTCCGGTGCCAACAGCTGTACTCGTGGCACCTGTAGTGCCAGCGGCGCTGCTTGCAATACCGATGCCATTTGCGGCACCGATGGCGGCACCTGTGTCATCAACGCTGCCAGTGAATGCTATGAATTTTTTGATGCCTCCGGCCGCGCCTACTATGCGCCCAAACTACAAACCATCACCTGCAATGACGATTGCCATACTTATCGCAAAAATAACCTCAATAGCTGCCCCGGAGGCGTTGGTAGCGACTGTCTAGTCACTATCCTATCCTCCGAAGCGCGCCAATGTACCGCCCCCAACGCCGGCTGTCGTGAATATCGTGGTAATGCTGCCGGTAATACAAAAAATATTTTCAATGATGACTTTAGCGCCGGCACACTGGGTTATTGGGATAGCACTGATATTATTCGAGGTGGCATTTCTTATGCCGGCAACGATCCCCAAATTAGCCAAACATCTCTCTATGTTGGCGGTAATTCGGTCAAAGCCGTTTATCGTAATTCTGGTGGCGCCAGTGTCACCGCTATGTTGGAGCGCGACCTTTCAGGACAAATTCAAAATTCCAAGTCCTACATTCTGACCTTCCTAGCCAAAGCTGATAGCGCCGGTGGCCGTCTAGCCGTTCAGTTCAAAGGCCATTCTTCCGCGGCAGATGTTTTCACGCAAAATCAACCCATTACCAACGACTGGCAAGTTTACGAAGTCGGCCCAGTTTATACTGATAACTGGGGCGCTGGCGTGCGGGCCATCCAGCTTATTAATGATCGTGCCGACCATGAAAATTCCAACTTCTACCTTGATAACATCATTCTCAAAGAAATTCCCTCCAGCCAATACCTAATTAAAAATTCATGGGAAACCCCGGCCTCTTGTGATACCAATTTCAATGTACTTGCCGACACCTCCGACGATGTTTACTCACCAGGATTTATGACGGGTTGTCGCGCTTACAACAACAATGATGGAATTAAAGTCTACCTCAAATCATTTACCTCGCTTTGCTCTTCTGACAAAGCCGGATGCAAAGCCTTGGTCGACACACAAAATTCTTATGTGGTTGGTTCCCGCTACTACAATACTCATGGCTACTGCGCTGGTGGCGAAAGAGCCGACCTCACCTGTAATCCAGCCTCCGGTGATGCTGATTGTCCCGGTAGTACTTGTGTCCTTGAACCAGAAGATGCCTATGACAATATTTCTGTTCCAGCCGATAGCGTAATTTATTTGGTTGATGATCCCGCCCTGCGCTGCTCATCCGGTAATCGTGGCTGTACCTTACTCGGTCAAACCGATGCTGAAGGCAATTATTCCTCCATCGCCGTCCTTAATGACCCCGACCGCTACCTGTCATCCGCCGACGCTCTGATTCCCGATACCATTTTATGTAATGTCAAACAACTTGGCTGCCAAAAATTCAGCACCAGCGATAGTGGTTCTGCCTATTTTGTTGACCCGACCACCGATGGCCGCACCTGTGAATATCTAACCAAAGTTAGCTATAACGGCAGCATCGTTAACGGCTGGTTTAAAACTGGCACTACCGACCCTTGTGGTGGCGACTATCTTCGCGTTCCTGATTGGGCCTTGTTGGATAGTGGCGCCGCAACCTGCGATTCAGCCTCCGACAAATGCACCGCCTTCGAAGACCCCACCAGCCCTCGCGTCTGTGTGGGCGGCGCCTCGGCCGGCACTTCCTGCTCCGCCGACCCGACCGTTTGTGGCGACGGCTACTGTCAGGCCAAACAGCGCATTACTTATATCAAAGACCAAGCTTTTACTAAAAACTCTTGCAACGGCCTCGTCTCCAGAAATAGCGGCTGCTGGCTCTACTCTGACCTCTCGCAAACTGGTGCCGATGGTTCGGTTAGCCAAATTTGGAATGCCGCCCTCACCTATACCCAAAGCGCCGCCGCCGGCAACAACCCCGTTTCCCCGCAATCTTCCGATGCCGGCAATGATTCCAATATTATCCTCCAGCAAACCCTCACCGGACGTGGCTGCGCCGAATGGCTGGAATGCCGCAGTTGGGAATATCAATGGGACCAAAATATCTCGCAATACAAAAAAATCTGCACCCAGCTCGGTCGTTGTAATAAACTTGGCGCCGACAATAATTCCTGCGCCCCTGATGGCTGGGTCAATTCTACCGCCACCGACCTCGCCTGTACCGAGGCCACTGCCACAGCTGACTGCGGTGACCGCTTGCAAACCGGCCTCGCCTGCGTCAATAATATTTGTACGCCGGAAAATATGTCTTCTGCCGCCTACGCCTCCCGCGATGTCCTCTACAATTACTTCGGTGCCGAATATTCCGGCTATTCGCTCTATGGTATTTATCCGCTCGACCTTCTGCAAGAAAAGCAATATGGCGATAGTTACTATCTCACCCACATCCAAACCGGCACCACCAACGACTTTGGCCTCACCAATGAAACTTGCGCCACCGACAATGATTGCCAAACCGCCCGCACCGGCTTTATATGTCAAAAGAATAATCTCACCGACGCCTCCGGCTATTGCGTCGCCGATAAATCTTGTCGTGGTTTCCCCGAAGCCGATTCTCCCTTCTCAAAAGACTCTGCCTATACTGGCGTCAATAAGTGCGAAACTCCCGGCCCCGGTTCTTCCGCCATCGGAGACGACTGCCAATGTAGCTACAAAAAAGCCCAATATGCCGGCGAAACCAAATATTATAACTACAACCAGGACACTCCTGTCGGCATCTGCACCTCCGGCCAAAGCCAATTCATCGGCCAGGCCTGCGCCCAGCCTAGTGACTGCTGTGGCGGCTACGGTGGCTATGATTCCGAAAAACGCCTCTGTGTCGGCACCGAAGAAACGCCCATGTGCAGCTATAAAACCCGCGAAGACACGCTTTATGGCTGGCCTGGCGTCTGTCTCGAACTTGACCCGTCAAAGAATGACACCGGCGCCTGTTTGACCTGGTTCCCGACCGACCGCCTGCCTTCCGACCGCGACATCTACAACACCCATCCCGAAGCCGGCTACTTCGCCACCGCCGGCAAGCAGTGGTATTGTTTGGTCGACGATACGACGGGTGATTTTAAACTTACGGAA
>CAZJMI010000020.1:9973-12116 GCA_964547305.1 uncultured Gammaproteobacteria bacterium | reverse complement strand
AGGAATATTCTTGACTGCAGCCTCCCGTAGGAGTCTGGGCAGTGTCTCAGTCCCAATGAGCCGGGTCATGCTCTCACACCCGCTACCCGTCATAGCCTTGGTAAGCCATTACCTTACCAACAAGCTGATAGGCCATAGACCCCTCCCTAACCGTCGGAGCTTTACTTATTTGACCAGCGTCAAATAAGCACATCGGGTATTAGCTTCAATTTCTCAAAGTTATTCCCGAGTTAGGGGTAGGTTGTCAATGTGTTACTCACCCGTTTGCCACTCGTCCCGTATTGCTACGAAACTCGTTCGACTTGCATGCCTTAGGCACGCCGCCAGCGTTCATCCTGAGCTAGGATCAAACTCTTAGTGAAGTAGAAACTTTGGCCATCTACTTAGTGGCCGTCGCGGATATAAAATCCACAACAAAAGAATAGATTGATTTCCTATCACTTTTCAGTTTTCAAGGTCCGAAAAAGAGAGTAGTTACCTAGATAACTACTACCGACTATAATAAAGCATTTGGATATTCGTGTCAAGGGGCTGGAGCAGCCCGAATAAACGGGGGTCTAGCGGCTGGAAACCCTGTAAAATACTGGGGTTTAAAATGCGCGCGAAAATCGGGTTTTTAAGGGGTTTTGCGGCACCGCAAAATTTTTAAAAACTTATCAACTGGTTATCCACAATCGGGTGAGGGATATTTTTGGGGGAGCGAGCTACCCCTTGTCTCCAGGCGGCAATTTCTTTGTGGTTGCCGGACAAAAGAACATTTGGCACTTTGTGCCCTTTAAAATTTTTCGGTCGGGTGTATTGCGGATATTCTAAATAGCCTGGTTGGGAAAAACTTTCTTCGGCAAGCGATTCTTCGGTGCCAAGGACGGCGGGGAGTAGGCGACTGACCGCGTCAATAATTATCATGGCACCCAGCTCGCCGCCAGTCAGTACAAATTCTCCGATGGAAACTTCTTTGTCTACTAGATATTGTGCTACCCGTTCATCTACGCCTTCATAGCGCCCGCAAATCAAAACTATTTTATTATATTGCCGCCAATCGCGTGTCAAGCTTTGATTGAATCTTTCACCCTTGGCGGATAATAACAAAACTAGCGTCTTTTTACTTTTGCGCGGCACGATTTTTTTCAGCGCTTTATAGATGGGTTTAATTTTTAAAACCATACCCGCACCGCCGCCGTAGGGTTGGTCATCGACGGTTTTGTGGCGGTCATCGGCAAAGTTGTGTAGATTGTGAATTTTTACTTCAATTAGGCCCTGTTTTTGCGCGCGACCTAAAATGCTGACGTCGAGATAGCCGAAGGCGGATGGTTGGGTGGTAATAATATCGAAACGCATAGAATTGTGATAAGTGATAAGGCTATGGGGCAAACGGAGGTAGCAAAGGCCAAAAAAACAAAAACCACGGTGGTGTGGTTTTTGTTATAGGTAAGTAGAAAAGTTTCTAGAGATTAAGGTCAGCAATATCGGAAGAGGTGGCCTCGGAAACAACCGGAGCCGCTGGCTGTTGGATATTAGCTCTAGTGCTACCTTCGGGCTCTTGAATCTTGAGATTCAATCTGGCATTAAGCTTGGCGCCAATGGTGCGCAGAAGAGTTCTGATAGCCCTAGCTGTTTGGCCGGAGCGACCGATAATTTGACCCATATCGACCGGGTTAACTTTGAGAGTCAATAAAACCCCCATCTCATCCACGGTTCTGTCAATTTTGACATCTTCCGGATGACTAACAATGTTTTTGATGATGATGTCTAGAAATTCCTGATCGGAGAGATTACTCATATTCTTTTTTCCTTAAATCCGCTATCACTAAATATGATAGCTGGCTAATAAACCACCTAGCTGTCGACCTACTGACCGCTTTTGAAAAGAGCGCTGCGTCCGACGCAGTACGGATGTTTCAGCTAGCAGAATCAAAACGAGCTAATTATATTTTAACATCCCGTAAATTGGCTTGTCAATAAGTTTACTGCGCGGGCTCTACGGGAATTTCAACGGCCACGGGAGTTTCAACAGGAGTGGGGGTTTCGGCGGGGGTTTCGGCTGGCACTTCTTCAGCGACTGGTTCAGCGTCAGCAACAGCGGCTTCTGTGGTAGGCGCCGGAACATTAGCAGGAGTCTCCGTGGCAGCATCGACTTTCGGAG
>CAZJMI010000020.1:0-9873 GCA_964547305.1 uncultured Gammaproteobacteria bacterium | reverse complement strand
GTGGTAGGCGCCGGAACATTAGCAGGAGTCTCCGTGGCAGCATCGACTTTCGGAGTAGGGCTGGAGGTCGCCTCTGAATCGGGAGTGTTGCTTTTTTTACTACGACCGCCGGAGCGGCGCTTGGCGGCAGTTATAAGACCATTTTTCACCAACAAATTATGCACCGTGGCAGAGGGCTGCGCCCCTTTGGAAAGCCACACTTTTAATTCTTCGGCGTTAAGTTTAAACTCTTTGGGATTAACCGAAGGGTTATAAGAGCCTAAGCAGGCGAGATGAGCGCCAAAGGTGTCTTTGTGTTTATCTGAAATAACTACGCGATAGGTGGGCTGATTTTTTTTACCTAAACGGGCCAGGCGAATAACTAACATGGATTAAATTAAAGTTAACTGATAGTTGACTAATTAGTGATAGTCCCTATACTATGACAATCAATCATTTATGTCAAGCGGGTGGCAGCTTTCAAAGTATTAAGGGGGCTGTTATAATACTTTAATACGCGCCCTATCAATAGACAAAGAAAAAATAGAATTATGACTATCGGACGGAAATATCGCAACGTTAACGCACAAAAAACATGGCGACGGCTGAAAAGACGGCCGAAAGGAGGGCGCCCTTGGACAAGGGGGTTATTGCTATTTGGGGCAGTAGTCATTTTGGCGGGGGCAATTTGGATGCTGGGAATGTTTGCTTGGGCTACCAGAGATTTGCCCAATCCGGATAAATTATTAGATCGCTCACTGGAACAAAGCACAAAAATTTACGATAACACGGGAGAAAATATTCTATATGAAGTGCATGGGGACAAGAGACGAACGATGATTAATTTGGAGGATTTACCGGATTACGTAAAACAAGCGACGATCGTCATTGAGGATAAGAACTTTTATCAGCACGGTGGATTCAGTTTAACGGCCATGCTACGGACGGTGGTGACAAATATTTTGACGGGGAAAAAGGCCGGTGGGTCAACCATCACACAGCAATTCGTAAAAAATGCCGTGTTATCACCGGAAAAAACTTATACTAGAAAAATACGGGAATTGATTTTGTCTTATCAGATTGAACGCAAATTTACAAAGGACCAGATTTTGAAAATGTATTTGAATGAAATTCCTTATGGGTCCAACGCTTATGGGATAGAGGCGGCCAGTCAAAATTATTTTGGGAAATCAGCTAAAGACTTAAGCGTGGCGGAGGCAGCCATGCTGGCAGGGATGGTTCAGGCGCCGACTTACTATTTTAACCATCAAGAAGATTTAAAGGGCCGGCAGGAATATATCATTAAATTACTTAAAGAAAATGGATACATAAATGATGAACAAGAGAAGACCGCGTTGGCCGAAAAAGTTAGCATGTTATCACGTAACGAGGGTATTTTGGCGCCGCATTTCGTGATGTATATCAAGGAAATTTTGAGTCAAAAATACGGGGAGCAAATAGTAGAGCAGGGTGGGCTGAAAATTTACACGACAATTGATATCGAGAAACAAAAATTAGCGGAAAAGGTGATAGCCGAGCAAACAGCCAATTATCCGGAAAAATACAACGCCAACAACGCAGGACTAGTGGCAATAGACACCAACACGGGAGGAATATTAGTGATGGTGGGGTCGCGAGATTATTTTAATGAAGAAATAGACGGACAGGTGAATATAGCAACTAGCGCGCGACAACCGGGGTCGTCCATCAAGCCGTTGGTATACGCGGCAGCTTTTGATAAGGGGTATACGCCGGAAACTATTTTGTTTGATGTTAAAACTAACTTCGCAGCCAGCGGAAAATCTTATTCGCCGAACAATTACGATGGCAAATATCGTGGGCCGGTAAGTATGCGACAAGCCTTGGATGGGTCATTGAATATTCCAGCGGTAAAAACATTATATTTGGCTGGACTAAATAATGTGGTGGATTTGGCGAAAAAAATGGGTTACACAACTTTTGGAGATCCGGCTCGTTATGGTCTGTCCTTTGTTTTGGGTGGTGGAGAAGTTAAATTGCTCGAGCATGTGGCGGTATTCGGAGTTTTTTCTCAAGACGGAATCAGTCGCGGTTATCATTCAATTACCAAGGTTGAGGACCAGCAGGGGCGGGTGTTGGAAGAATTTAAAGAAAATACAGGTAAGCGCGTGATGCCGGAACAAACTGTGCGTAAATTGAATAATGTTTTGTCAGATAATGAAGCAAGGACGTATGTATTTGGTACCAATAATTTTCTGACTTTGGGCGATACTCCCGTGGCGGCCAAAACCGGAACTACAAATGATTATAAGGACGCGTGGACGGTCGGATATACACCATCTTTGGCGGCCGGGGTCTGGGTAGGCAACAATGATAATACATCCATGACCGGTAGGGCTGACGGTTCGGTGGTGGCAGCGCCGATTTGGAATAAGTTTATGCGAGGAGCGTTACAAGGAACCAAGCCCGAGAGTTTTATTCAGCCGGAGCCGGAAGAAATCAGCAAACCGATATTGAATGGCATATGGGAAAATACCACGCCCGTAAGAATAGACCGCCTGACCGGAAAGCTAGCTTCAGATTTAACCCCTGCAAGCTATGTGGACGAAGTAGAATACGTTCAGGTGCATAATATATTACATTATGTGAATAAGGACGACCCGCGCGGCCCCGCGCCTGAGAATCCAGCTGATGACGCGCAGTACGCTAATTGGGAGGTGGGCGTACAAGGCTGGGTGGCGGAAAATGATTTAGAAATAAAATTGCCACCAACAGAGGTGGAAAACGCGCGCTCACCACAGGACAAGCCGCAAATAACGATTTTGAGTCCGAAAAATGGCGACAATATTTCGGTAAATAGCTTGCAAATATTCGCCAATGCCAGCGCGAGGCGGGGGATTAGTCGGGTGGAATACTCTGTGGACGGAAAATATATAGGGCAAAGTAAACAAACGCCATATGAATTTTCCGGCACGCTGAATAATTTCCCATCGGGACAACACATACTGACCGCGACGGCATATGATGATATTGATAATTTTCAAGCTGCCAGCATTACTTTCAGTTTAAATAATCCGAATTATACGCAGGACCAGGCAGCTAGTGATGATTATTTGTGGGTAAGCCCCAAGGAAGGACAACATTTTAGGGCACAAGATTTCCCGATAGACGTGACGCTGTCGCTAAAAAAAGAGTTAGAGGTCAAATCGGTGCGCGTTTTTATGGCTGGTGAGGGGCAGGGGCCAGCTTTATTAGCAAATTTTATGGGCTATGTGCCAGATAACGTATTCAGCTTCCCTTACAACAAAACAACGAGCAGCGGAACATACTATTTTTGGGCAGAGATAACCAAAAACGACGGGACGGTAGCCGCGACGGAGAAAATACGAACTTTAATCAACTAGGACTATTACCAGTTGGTAATCGGCATGACGATATAGAGATAATTTTTGGAGTTGATATTTTTCAACATACCAGGAGTGGTGCCGTTGACGATGTTGAGGGACACCTCTCCGCCATCCAGCGATTGCAGGCCGTCCAAAAGATAGCGGTAGTTGAAAACAATTTCATTGTCTTCGCCTTTGATGTCAGCTTTGAGATCCACGATGCTCTCGCCGATTTTGTCGTTTACAGAAGTGATGATGATCTTGTTGTCGGCGGCGGAAAATTTGAGATTTATATCGTTGACTCCGGCGCGAGCGAAAAGGCTGGTGCTTTTGACTACACGAATTAGCTCTTCGGCGTTGCAAATAGCCTCGGTTTTGAATTCCTTGGGGATGATTTGGCGGTAGTCAGGATAATTGCCGGCAATGGTTTTCGATATAATTTCAGTTTCTGAAAAGGCAAAGGTAATTTGACTGGAATCTAAGCGAATTTCCAGCTCGTCCTTTCCGCTGGTACTTAAGATAGCATTCAGTAGCTGCAAGGCCTTGAGCGGTACAATGACCTCTTTGGCCTCTTTGGAAGAAGATTTTTCGTCTCCGACTAGCTTGACGGAGGTCTCTGACAAGCGATAGCTGTCGGTGGCGGCTAAAACCAGTTCACCGGCACGGCGTTGGTTAAAATTGAAATACAGCCCGCTGATTTCAGCGCGCATTTCTGCTGAATTGATAGAGAACAGAGTCTGCTTGAGGGCTTTTTTGAAGTCCTCGATGTTGAGCGTATATTTAAATTCAGTCTGCATTTCAGGGATAACGGGAAAGTCGCCAGCATCCAAGCCTTTGATTTTGGTGTGGTAGCTGTCGCAGACGAGAGCTAGTTGTTCGGAAACGAGTTCGGCGGAAATCAGCTGGTTGGGCAGAAGATTGACGAAGCCACCAAAAATTTGAGTGGGGATAGTGAATTCGCCAGGTTTTTCCACCTTGCAGCGAATGTGCGTTTTGACGCCGATTTCTAAATCAGTGGCACTAAGTACAAGCCCGCTTTTTTTGGCTTCAATCAAAATATTATTCAAAATAGGTAAAGTGGCGTTGTTGCTTTTTAGGTGCCCGACGATTCCTAGTCCTTGATTTAAGTTTTCTTGCAAGCAAGAGAATTTCATATAATTATGTGTTTATAAATTCTTTTTAAAATTCTTTAATAGTAATTATAACAGGTGGATAAAATGGGGGATAAGTATTTTATTGTTTTAAACAGGGGAAGAGCGGAGCGATGTGGGCAGGGATAGACTGGGGCAAGCTTTGAATAAATTGTGGATGATTTTGGGAATTTATTCAAGGGGTGATTTTTTCGTGAAGTTATTAAGGTTTGATTCACAGGGCAATCAACAATTTACGCACGGGGTTATACACAAAGTTATGCACTAGCGGTTTTTGAATAAATGTGAGATTTGGCCGCGAAAAGAAGATTCCGGGTCGGTAAGATTTTTAAAAACTAAGGTCCAGTAGGTGTGATAAAAGGCGCTAAGCCAGGAATTAAAGAATAGGATTATCAGGAGGGCGAGTCCATAGACGAGAAAACCAACAAAGACAATGGCACCATTGAGTCCGAGGCTTGAGAACAAGAGCATTAGCAACCATGGAATGATAACAGAAACATATTGAGCCAGGAGCAGGGCCAGGCTCAAAAGCAGGAGAGTAATGATGACGACCAGGATACATTCGATATTTAATAATGGGTGGCGAAATAGCAGCGACCAAGCTCGGCGGAAACTATTGGCCAGGCGTCCTCGGTTTAAAACTTGGTCGATGACCGTGTAGCGTTCAAAAAGTATGAGAGCAAAAAAAGCTAAGACAAGAATTAAGCCAATGAGCAAGGAGGCAATATGAGTGAGTGAGGTGCTGGGTAGGCGCAGCCATTCGGGCATAAACCAAAGCAAAAAAGAAAAGATGATAAGCAGCAGCTTGCTGATTAGGACGACAAGCAATATTTTCCAAAAAACCAGGCGGCTAAGCAATAAATTGCGATCAGTTTCATTCTGGTCGGATAATTGGCTGACTTTTTTGATGAGCGCGCCTTGAGAGTTGACGGTGATCCAAATAATGAGCGCGATAATGGCCAGTAAAATTAATAAATAGAACCAAGAATCAACCGGTAATCCGGCAGTAGCAGCGGCATTACTTAGGTTATTAGTGAAAAGATTCTTGAAATTTTGGAAACCGGCGCGTTGTTTGACGGTTTGCGCGAAGAAAAACTCATTACCGGTGGTAAGGATGATGGCCCCTAGTCCCAAGAGCCAGGTAATTTTGTGTTTCCAACTAAGCTTGATGGTTTCAAGGAAAAGCGAGACGGGGGTGTGCATGATTTTTTTATGAGGCTAATAAATCTTCAAACTCTTTTTGTTCCAGCGTCTCTTTGGAAAGAAGAGTCCGGGCGACTATATCTAGTTTAGCACGATTTTCATTTAAAAGCTGGCGGGCGCGTTGGTGGGCAGTATTGATAAGGGCGGAGACCTCAAGATCAATGTCTTTAGCGACTTGCTCGCCATAATCTTGTTGCTCATTGACTTCGCGACCAAGAAAAACCAGTTCCTCGCGCTTGCCGAAGGTGCGCGGTCCTAATTTATCGCTCATGCCGTAGCTCATGATCAATTTGCGGGTTAAAGTAGTGACTTGTTTGAGGTCATTACTGGAGCCGGTGGTCAGATCATTAAAGACTAATTCTTCAGAAGTATAGCCGCCGAGTAGTGAGGCCAGCTCGTCTAAAAATTGAGCTTTAGTTTTGAGATAAATATCTGTACCGGGCAAGCTAAGAGTGAATCCGGCTGCTTGACCGCGGGAGATGATGGAAACTTTGCGGACAGGGTCACAATTGGGCAGGAAGTGACTAACCAAGGCGTGGCCGGCTTCATGATAAGCTATAGTTTTTTTCTCTTTGTCAGAAAGGATATGACTGCGGCGCTCGGGTCCAAGCATGACTTTTTCGATACTGGAGAAGATATTTTCAGTCGAGATGGTTTTTTGGTTGCGGCGGGCGGCTAAGATGGCTGCTTCGTTGAGTAAATTGGCCAAATCAGCGCCGGAAAAGCCGGGAGTGCGTTCAGCCACTCGGCGGAGGGCAACTTCTGGTTGCAGGGGTTTGTTTTTGGCATGAAGGGCTAGGATAGCTTCACGGTCGTTGATATCGGGCAGGTCCAAGATGACACGGCGGTCGAAACGACCTGGGCGTAATAGAGCGGGGTCTAAAACATCCGGGCGATTGGTGGCAGCCATGACGATAATATTGGTGTCGGTATCGAAACCGTCCATTTCTACCAGGATTTGGTTAAGCGTTTGTTCGCGCTCATCATGTCCGCCACCCAGCCCGGTGCCACGCTGGCGGCCTACGGCGTCCAATTCGTCAATAAAGATGATGGAAGGAGCGGTTTTTTTGGCTTTAAGGAAAAGATCGCGGACACGAGAAGCGCCGACACCGACGAACATTTCCACAAACTCGGAACCGGATATATTATAGAAGGGAACATTAGCTTCTCCAGCAACGGCACGCGAAAGAAGGGTTTTGCCGCATCCGGGAGAGCCAAGCAAAAGGACACCCTTAGGAACTTTGGCGCCCATAGAAGTGAATTTGCGCGGGTTTTTGAGAAATTCCACTACCTCGCTAAGCTCTTCTTTGGCTTCTTTGACTCCGGCAATGTCTTGAAAGGTAATTTTTTGTTTTAGACTAGCTGGTTTGGCGCGAGTTTCTCCGAACATGAGGGCCTTATTTTGTCCGCGTTGAGCCTGGCGAGAGATGAAATACACAAAACCGACGACAAAAAGCAGAGGGATTAAGAACGGTAGTATACTTAAGAGAATATAGCCAAAGCCCGATTGGCCTTTGACCGATATTTCAAGTTTGTCCAGTTGTTCGGGTGACACGCCGTAGTCGGCAAGTAGGCTACTTAGAGAGTCGGTACTCTCTTTGTAACTGTAAAGGCTGTCATCGGAATCAAGCGTGGCAGTAAGTTTGTCCCCGTTAACCTCGATAGATTTAACGGTGCCTTGTTTGATTTGAGCGATTAAAGCAGAGAGTTGTGTTTCAGATGTTTTTTGGCTAAGGTTGGCAGGGATGTTAAAAAGACTCAAAATAACCAAGATAACAAAAGCCAGTAGGAGAAATTTGGTGAATTTATTTGACATGCGCGATGATATTATTTTGTTTCGGAATTGGTATCAGTGCTTGAGGCGTCAGTGTCAGTCGAAACCTTTGTTTTAGTTTTAGTCTTGGCGGTCTTAGTAGTTGATTTTTTGGTGGTAACCGGAGATTTTTTCTTGTCGGTATCGGTAGTTTTTTTGGGAGATTTAGCTGTTTTTTTGTCTTTTTCGTCTGGTTTGTTTGAAGCGGCGGTTTCAGTAGTTTTTGCCTTGTCCGTAGTGACGGTTTTTTCTTTGGGGCTTTTGAGGGTTAGGCCCAAACGATGTTCTTCGGGCTCTAAAGACAAAATAATGAAGTCTAGAGAATCGTCGGCGTTGATTTCTTTATTGAGATTTTTGCCGATTTCAGGGGTAATTTCTGAAACGTGGCAAAGACCGTGAATTTTTTCATCCAATTCAACGAAAAGACCGAAAGGATTGATCTTGAGTATTTTGCCGGAAACTTTTTGACCGATTTTGTACTTTTTACTGGCTTCTTTCCACGGGTCGTCCTGAAGCTGTTTGAGAGAAAAGGAGACCTTAGACCCATCGATGTTGATAATTTTAGCGGATAATTTTTGACCAACAATCACTATGTCTCGCGGGTGGTCAATTCTTTGCCAGGCTAATTCAGATAGATGGATCAGGCCCTCAAGCCCCTCGGCGAATTTGAAGAAGGCGCCGAAATCAACCACGCCGCTAATTTCGCCCTCTACGACTTGTCCGATTTTATATTTGGCGAGAATTTCTTTTTCTTTTTCGCGGCTGGTTTCACGCTCGGAAACAATGAGCTTTCTTTCGTCCTTAGAAACATCGATGATTTTGACATCAAGTTTTTGTCCCGTAAATTGCTTTAATTTTTCTAGAATTTTGTTTTTGGATCCACCTTCCACGCGAGGATAGTGTTCGGGTGAAAGTTGGGAAACCGGCAAAAAGCCGCCGATTTTATTGTATTTGACCATCAGGCCGCCTTTATTGGCATTAATGACAGTAACAGGAATAATTTCTTGTTTTTCCATTAAATCTTTAAGATTTTCCCAGGCTTTTTCATGGCCAGCGTGACGGAAAGACAACTCTACTTCGCCACACTCATTCTCCAGCTCTAGGACGGTAGCCGCGACTTTGTCGCCCAGCGTAAGATTGGAAAATTCACCAGATTCGTCAAAGAGTTCAACGCCGCGAATAACACCGGTGGCAATGCCGCTGATATCTATGTGGACGGCATTGGGCGAAATGTCGATGATTTCACCTTCGATAATTTCTCCGACCTTGGGAAAGCCTTTCAGCGGCTTGGAAGCAAGAAGTTTTTTAAATTCTTCCGCGGTGCTAGGCTCTTTTTGGTTTTCGGTAGCTGTTTTAGCAATCATGGTTAATTGGTTTTCTACTGGATAACTTTATCGATAATCCCGTATTTAAGGGCCTCTTGGGCGCTCATGAAAAAGTCGCGGTCAGAGTCTTTTTCAACCTTGGACACCGTTTGATTGGTGTGCTTGGCCAGGATACGATTAAGCTTCTCCTTAATGATTAAAATATGTTCAGCCCTGATTTTGATATCAGTGGCTTGACCTTCAGCGCCTCCCATAACCTGGTGGATCATAACTTCAGCATTAGGTAAAGCAAAACGCTTGCCCTTGGCTCCGGCAGACAATAAGACAGCACCCATGCTGGCGGCGGTACCCACACAAATGGTGGTCACATCGGGTTTAACGTACTGCATGGTGTCGTAAATTGCCAGGCCGGCGGTGACGGATCCGCCCGGGGAGTTGATATATAATTTAATATCTTTTTTGGGGTCTTCGTTCTCCAAAAACAAGAGTTGCGCGATAATGGTATTGGCTAAATCATCGTCAATGGCGTGGCCCAAGAAAATAATACGCTCTTTAAGTAGGCGCGAGTAAATATCATAGGCGCGCTCACCGAAGTTGGTTTTTTCAATAACGGTCGGGACGAGCTGATTTTTAATGGTTGAATTAGACATATGGTTAATATATATAGCAGATAAATATAAATTAATCAAGGGTGCGAGCTTTTTTATCTTCGCGGTAGAAATTTATGATATCGCCGATTTGGACCAGGGGTTGGCCAATAAAGTGAATACCGCATTCGGCGGGAGCCTCAACTTCCTTGGTTTCTTCTTTATTACACTGCAATTTATCTAAAATACCGCGCGCGATTAGCTCATCGGAGCGTAGGATTTCCATTTTGGAGCCTTTGATGGCACAGCCGGAAGTAATTTTGGCGCCTAGAATCATAGAATCTTTCTCGGTGCGGAAAATGGCCAAAACTTCGCCATGACCGACATCCACGCGTATAACTTCAGGGGCTAGGCGTTTAAGCATTTCGGCCTTAACATAGTCCAAAAGCT
>CAZJMI010000019.1:0-12117 GCA_964547305.1 uncultured Gammaproteobacteria bacterium | reverse complement strand
CGCGGCCAGGCGCGTAGGCCGTGCCAATAGGCTTTGAGTAGGATTGAGGCGCGCCCACGAGCGATATAGAGCGCCAGGAGGCCGCCATAGGCCAAAAGCATGGGGATGAGCCAGAGAGGCCAGTACCAGCGAGGTAGGCATTTGATGGCGGTCCAAATGAGATTGCGATAGCTGTGATAGACGGAGAAATCGCTCATGGCTCCGGCGGAGGCGGAGCCGGCGTGATAGACAAGGGCTCGGTCGGCAATGGCGGGGGTGAATCCGGCCATGAGGGCGCGCCAGCCGAGATCCAGGTCTTCGGCATAACAAAAATAAGCGGGGTCAAAGTAGTCGGTTTCGGATATAGAAGGTAGACGAATCTTTTCCAAAAGCTGGCGGGTATAAAAAACGGCGCAGCCGGAAGGGCAAAAGAGGGTCGAATGGTTATTGAGGCGGTTGAAGGCCAGGAGGCCGAGGGTCATTTCCAGTCCGAGGTTGTCGATTTCTTCGGGCGCGCTCATTTTCATCACGCGGGCGTTGATCATGGCTGGGGCGATAGGGGATTGGGCGGTAAGAACAAGCTGGCGAAAGAAATCTGGCGCGACGGTGGCATCATTATTTAAAATAATGATGCCGGAAATGTCCGGGTTGGAAAGAGCAGTTTTGATGCCCTGGTTGTTGCCGCCGGCGTAGCCCAAATTGTCAGCGAGGGGCAGAATTTGAACACGAGAATCGGCGGAATATTGCTCGGTCAGGCGAGCGACTTGTCCACCGGCCCGATTATCGGCTACTGGTTTGGTGGAGCCATTATCCACAACAATAACGCGCAGAGCGGGGTAGTTGGCTCGTAGACAGCTGTTGACGCAGGGTATAGTATAGTCCCAGCCGTTCCAGTTTAAGATTATGACAGCAATTTTTGGTAAATCCATAGCTTTACTTTAAGCTATTGGGTGGATTTGTAAAGGTGGGACAGAGGCGAAGTGGTTGGTCGGGGCGGAGTAAAATAGAGGCTCAAATAACGAGTTTGTCTGTTTGTCAATTGAAAAAAAATGGCCGAGAGGGTAGTATAGGATAACAAAGGAGGACAGATTAGATTAAGCAAGTTTATGATTGAGGGCGTTAAGACTAAAAAATTAAAGGTGACAGCCGACGAACGCGGAAGACTGATGGAAATTTTGCGTTGCGATGAGGAAATCTTCCAGCGTTTCGGGCAGGTGTATATGACTACCAACTATCCGGGCGTGGTGAAGGCGTGGCATTTTCATAAGGTACAGACGGATAATGTGACTTGTGTGTGTGGGATGTTGAAGGTGGTACTGTATGATGACCGCGCTGATTCGCCAACCAGGGGAGAAGTGAATGAATTCTTCGTGGGCGAGCATAATCCGATTTTGGTGGTGATTCCGCCGGGGGTGTATCATGGCTGGAAGAATATCGGAGAGAAAGAGGCAATAGCGGTAAGCACGCCGACGGAGGCGTACAATTATGAAATGCCGGATGAGTATCGATTGCCATATGACGACATTAGGATTCCCTACGATTGGAAAATTAAAATGTGCTAAATATGCGACAGGAGGATTGTCTTTTTTGCAAAATCGTGGCCGGAGAGATTCCGGCGACTAAAATTTATGAGGATGAAAAATTCCTGGCGTTTTTGGATATAAATCCGAATACAGAGGGCATGACACTGGTGATTCCAAAAGAGCATTATGATTCTTATGCTTTTGATATGCCGGATGATGTTTATACGGAACTGATGCTAGTGACGAAAAAGGTGGCCAAACTATTGAAAAAGGGTTTAAACGTGTCGCGGGTGGCGCTGGTCATGGAGGGTACGGGTGTCAACCACGCGCATATTAAGCTATATCCGTTGCACGGCAAGACCGAAGAGATGCAAGAAATGTGGGCGGGGGATAGAATATATTTTGATAAGTACAAAGGATATATTTCAACACAACTGGGGCCGCAAGTAAATCAGGAAGATTTGGAGGCGGTGGCGCAGAAGATAAAAGTAGCTTTATGAAACTTTTAGTGACCGGCGGGGCCGGTTTTATCGGGTCAAATTTTATTCGTTATATTTTGGGAAATCGGCCGGAATGGTCGGTGGTTAATTTGGATTTATTGACTTACGCCGGCAATTTGGAAAATTTGGCGGGGATTGATGAGGGCGTGAGGTATAATTTAGTAAAGGGCGATATTGGTGATACGGAACTGGTGGGCAAACTAGTGAAAGAATGTGATGCAGTAGTGAATTTTGCGGCCGAATCGCATGTGGACCGGTCGATTATTGATCCGGGAGCGTTTGCGCGGACGAATGTAATGGGGACAGCGGTGCTTTTGAACGCGGCACGTGAAGTAGGGGGCAAACGTTTCCACCAAGTGTCTACGGACGAAGTTTTTGGCGCGCTGGATTTGGAATCTGAAGAAATTTTTGATGAAAATACGCCGTATAATCCACACAGTCCGTATTCGGCGTCCAAGGCGGCGGCGGATCATTTGGCGCGGGCATATTTTCATACATATGGCTTGCCAATTACGATTTCCAACTGTTCAAATAATTTCGGGCCGTATCAATTTCCGGAAAAGTTGATTCCGCTTTTTATTACGAATTTGATGGACGGTAAAAAAGTGCCGCTCTATGGCGATGGGTTATATGTGCGGGATTGGCTGCAGGTGGAAGACCATTGTGAAGCGATATTGGCGATTTTGGAGCGGGGGAAAATAGGGGAGACTTATTGTGTAGGCGGTAACGCGGAGAGAAATAATTTATTTATTACGGAATTTATTTTGAAGGAAATGGGCGCGGGAGATGGGATGATTGAGCGGGTTAAAGACCGGCCCGGGCATGATAGGCGCTACGCGATTGATAGTGGTAAAATTCAGCGAGAGTTGGGTTGGGCGCCAAGACATGATTTTGAAACGGCCATGAGAGAGACGATTGAATGGTATAAAAATAATGAGAGTTGGTGGCGGAAAATTAAATCGGGGGAGTATAAAGAATATTATCAGCAACAATACGGAAAAATTTAAAATATGGGAAATACACACGTGGGCAAGATATTAATTTTGGGGGCGAATGGTTTGCTGGGACGGGCGTTAACGCTTGAACTGGCGGCGGAAGAGCCAATAGCGTGGGATAAGGAAAATTTGGATTTGACGGATTTTGAGGAGCTGAGGTGTAAAATAATCGACCTATGGCCGGAGATAATTATCAATGCTAGTGGGTACACGGCGGTGGATACCGCGGAAAACAATAAAGAGGTGGCCGAGTTAATGAATGGGCGTGTGGTGGATGAGTTGGCGCGAGTAGCCAAAGAAATCGGGGCGGTAATGGTGCATTTCTCCACGGATTATGTGTTTGATGGGGAGGCGGAAGGTGGCTATGATGAAGACGCCATTCCCAGCCCGATAAATTTATATGGGCGATCCAAGGCGCTGGGAGAAAAGCTGTTATTGGAAAGCGGCGCGCGGTATTATTTAATTCGTTCGGCTTGGTTGTTTGGTGATAACGGAGAGAATTTTGTGAAAACAATTTTGCGAGTGGCGCGAGACAAGGGTGAACTAAAGGTGGTAAACGATCAATATGGCAAGCCGACTTACGCTAAAGATTTGGCGCGGGCGACGGCTGAATTATTGCGACAAAAACCGGAGTACGGAGTTTATCACTTATGTAATGAGGGGGTGACGACTTGGTATGATTTGGCAAGTCGGGTAGTCGAATTGATGGGGATAAGGGCGGAGGTGCGACCGTGTGCCAGCGATGAATTTCCGCGCGCGGCAAAGCGTCCGGCGCGGGCTTATTTGAATAATACGCGCTGGCAAAAATTGCGGCCGTGGCAAGAAGCGCTGGCGGAATATTTAAAAGTATAATTTCAAACTTATGAAAGGAATTATTTTGGCCGGTGGAACGGGTAGTCGCATGTTTCCTAATACCAAGGTGACCAATAAGCATTTGCTGCCGGTGTATAATCAGCCGATGATTTATTATCCGTTGCAAAAAATGGTGGAAGCCGGCATAAAAAATATAGCGATTGTGTCGGGGTCGGGCAACGCGGGACATTTTTTGAATTTATTGGGGTCGGGGCGCGAATTTGGCGCGAAAATTTCATTTGAGATACAAGAAGAGGCCGGAGGTATCGCGCAGGCTTTGGGGTTGTGTGAAGATTTCGCTGATCGGGAAAAAGTGGTGGTAATTTTGGGTGATAATATTTTTGAAGATAGTATCGTGGGCGCGGCTTTGAATTTTGAACGGCAAGAAAGAGGCGCGCGGATTTTTTTGAAGGAAGTGACAGACGCGCAGCGATTCGGGGTAGCGGAAGTGTCCGGGGATAAAATCGTGGGCATAGAAGAAAAGCCTGGTCGTCCAAAAAGTAATTTGGCGGTGACGGGTTTATATATGTATGATGAGCAGGTGTGGGATGTGGTCAAAAATTTAAAACCCTCCGGTCGAGGAGAGTTGGAAATAACGGATGTTAATAATTTTTATATCAGACAGGGAACGATGCAGTACGAAACGCTGAATGGCTGGTGGACGGACGCGGGAACTTTTCCATCTTGGTTACGGGCTAATAATCTAGTGGCGCGGAAGGTAATGAATGAAGGCGAGAGAAAGGCGGCGGGTTTATTGTAGTCGGATTTTGTATAAGGTTGAGGCACTAAGGACGAAAATTGACCCGGGGTCAGAAGCGGTCAGAAGAGAATCTGAAACGCCAAAAGCGAGTAAAGTGTCGGTATTGCGGTGGTTGCGGTTGTCGATTTCCAGATAGCGTAGAGAGCCATTGAGATTAAAAATAACATAGTTATAATCGCCGAACCAAATTGCGTTGGTGAGTGGCTGGCTGTAGCGCGAGAGAATTTCTTGTTTGGCCGGTTGATATTCGTTTTTGAGGTCAAAGGTTAAAATCCCGAGTTCAAATTGATCCCAATAAAGCAGACGGGGAGAATCGCCTTGCCAGGACCAGCCACGGGCGAAGATTTCGGTGAGGCGGGCAGACTCGCTGACAGATGGACTGGTATTGACGGCGAGCAGGCCAGATTTGGAATTATTGTACAGAAGCAAAATATCGTCATGCCAACCGCGGAAAGAATAATTTTGAGGCTCGGAAAGGTCAGTGAGGATAACGCGAGGTGCTTGGCTGTTGGATTTTACACTGATGAGCTGGCCACGGTTGTCGGTAGAGAGAGTCAAAAGCCAAAGTTGATTGTCGTGGGCGGCCAGCGAATAAATGCGCTTGATATTTAACGCGGATAAGTCGACAGAAGGTTCAAGTGTTTGGGTTTTGGCGTTAAAAGAGTCAATAGAGAGGTTGCTCGCCGCGTAAAGTAGGTCGGGGTTGTCAACTGACCAAGTAAGAGATTTTAAATTTTGCAAAGTAAAATCTGTGAGGGCAGAATTATTTTTCAGGTCGAGTAAAATAGGCAAGCGATTGGCGAAGGTGAGCAGGAGGCGGGAGGAGCCGTTGTTCCAGAGACAATCTGACGGCTTGAAGGGCGAGCTATAAATAACAGAAACTTGCTCACGCGCGAGATCGCCGAGAGCGATATGCCACTGGTTGTTTTGGAAATAGCTAAAAGCCAGAGAGCGATTATCGTCTGAAGGCCAGGCGGAGTCAATATTATTCCAAGTACCGATGGTACTGCTGGTAGGTTGATTTAAAAAGAGATAGATATTTTCCAAAAAGGCCACTTGCTCGGGATAAATTTCGATTTTTTTTGTCCAGGTGTGATAGTCGGGTTTTTCAACGATGATTTGGTAGGAATCGGGAATGAGGTTTTGAAAAATGGCGGGGGTATTGCCGCCCATTTTGCGCATACCGAATAGAGTTTTGAAAATTACAAAACGGCGCTCAATCCAGTTGGGCTCGGTGTAGGTGCCATTGAGATAGACCTGGGCGTTGCGCGGGGTGGAGTCGATGGATAGGCCGCCGGTTTTGACAACTCGTTGGCGGGCCAAATCAAAACGATAGCCGCGCGCGTAGATGATGAGCAACGGGCCCAAGACCAAAAACAGCAAAATAAAGAAGGTGTAGAGAAAGCGGCGGAATTTGAGCGTCATAGGGCGGTAAAAAAGCCATTTAGGCCTTAATTGTAGCGGTTTGGGGGCGGTTTGGCAAGGCGGACACGCGTATTGCGTAAGTATCTTGTCGTGGCTTAGCACGAAAACACGCGTTGCTGGCCCCAGCGTGGCCAGCCCGCTCGGTCTCGGGCTCGCTCGTCCCGATGATTACATCGGGACACCTGCCCGCTCGCCCTGCGCGAGGTTTTCTTAACTAAGCCACGACAAAATACTATAGATAAAAATCCCAGCTTTATAAAAAAGGGGACTAAATAGAAATCGGCGGTAATTTTTTTTGCCCGCAAGCGGCGAAAATGCTATAATCAAGGCGATTAATTGGCTTGATTTTATTTTTTATGAAACCAAATTTTAAGGCAGTGAAATTTCCGCAGGATGAGCTGGCGCACGACAACATTATTGAATGGTGGTATTTTAATGGGCGGTTGCGAGATCAGCGCGGGCGGAGCTATGCTTTTATGGATTGTTTGTTTAAGGCGGACAACCAGCGGGTCAATATCCCATTTTTAAAAAATATTCCGCTGAAAAATATTTATTTCGCACATTCCATTTTGTCGGATATCGGAAAGCAAAAGGCCTATGCAAAAACGCACTACGCGTCACTGGTTTCGCAAGACAGTTTCTCTTTGCCACGCCTGTTTGTGAATTATATCAATGTCGGGGTGGGGCGGGGTTATGTGAATTGTGAAATCAGCTCGCCGGCGGAAAACGAATATCGTTTAAAAACCGAAGATTTGAATTTGG
The DNA here is from genome assembly GCA_964547305.1 of uncultured Gammaproteobacteria bacterium. Lineage (GTDB taxonomy): Bacteria > Patescibacteriota > Patescibacteriia > UBA2591 > JBAYNP01 > CAZJMI01. The sequence continues at coordinate 5,321 of CAZJMI010000019.1, read as the reverse complement.
AGCTGAAATCCGTCAAAAAGCCGTTGCTGGTCGGCGGTAAAGGATATTTGGAACGCAAGTCGTGGTCAACTTATTATTATTCGCTGACCAATCTGGAGGCCAAGGGGATGATCAAGATTAACAAGCGCTGGGTGGAAGTCGCGGGCAAGGTTTGGATGGACCATCAGTGGGCGGATACGCCTTATGCGGGGGATAGGTGGACATGGTTTTCTATTCAGCTGTCCAATCAAACGGAGATAATGTGTTTTGAATATGACGATGGTAAAAATAAAGATTATTTCGCCAGCGTTATTGATGCCGAAAATCGTCAGACGCATACCAAGGAATTTGAACTGAAAAATTTGGAAAAAATTTGGGTCAGCCCGACGACCAAAATCGGCTATCCATTGACTTGGCAGATAAAAATCCCGAGCAAAAAAATAGACATTCAGGTCGAGCCGTTGGTGAAAAATCAAGAAGTCAGATTCGGGACGATAAATTATTGGGAGGGTCCGTTGGCAGTCAAAGGAGAGTGTGGCGGTCATAAAGTGACGGGCGATGGATTTTTGGAGCTGGTGGGCTATGGGCCGGAGATGGACAATATGGATATAGTTAAAAATGAAATTGCAAAATTAAATAAAAAACTGCTGACGACCATCAAAAAGCGCGCCAAAGAGTTGTTGGGCGAGTGGCTGGGGTAGGATAGGGTTTTAGAGTTGTAGGTGAGGTGGGGTTGACTTTTTGGTTTTGGTGTGGTATACTCGGATTGGTTAATTTCTTTAAAAATGTGAATAAATACGCCACTTAAAATAGTGGTAGGAAGGAAGTTTCGATGAGAAATTGGGCAATATTGCTGGTCCTATTGGTTCTGATTACGGGGGCGCAACTACTGGCCGAAACAGCGGTGCTTAGGCATGGGGCTATCTGCCAAAAACTGGATCGTTCTATTTACTCGGTAGACGAAGATAGTTTGGAGGTTGATGTTTTAAGGCAGCTGGAAGATGGGAGTTTTTTGGTCTGGGCGCCGCCTCCCATCGGAATACATCTGATAGTCTGGCAGTATGGAGGACCGGTGGCTGTCAGCGGCGATAGTACAGTGACTGTCGGGGCCAAGGATGATGCGCCGAATCTGAAGCGTAGGCCAAATGCAATACCGGCTTATACGATCGTCAAGATTGAGGGTTGCGAATATATCCTATGTGGTGGGTCCCTTACCCACAAGGGTAATTGTGCTCGTTGTAAACAGAGAATGTACAACGAGATGAAGCGTGCCTGCGAGTCAGCGATTCGTGGGGTGGGCGTGAGAAGAAACAATTACAACAATTAAGCACGGAGGGCCTAACTATATTTGAAAAGGCGGGAAATCAATCTCGCCTTTTGTTTTTGTCAATTGCCATGTGCGGGATTTTGAGCTAAAATGGAAATCAATAATAATTGGTTTTAATTTTTTTATGGCGAAATTCATCATCCAAGGCGGTCGTAAACTGGCTGGCGAAATAACTATCGGTGGCATGAAAAACGCGGCGACGCCTATTTTGGCGGCGACTTTGTTGACTGCCGAGGAGTGTGTTATCAGCAACTTGCCGCGAATTGCCGATGTGGAACGGATGCTGGAAATTTTAAAAAGTTTGGGCAGCCAAATCGCGTGGCGCGATGAGCACACGGTGGCGATTGTGAATAAGGATTTGAATCCGGCGACATTGGATGCCAAACTGGTGAAAAGTATGCGCTCGTCTATTCTACTTTTGGGGCCGATGTTGGCGCGCTTTAAAAAAGTAGAGACGCCAGAGCCGGGAGGATGTATCATTGGGAGTCGGCCGATTGATACGCATTTGTACGCGTTGGAAAAATTGGGCGCGGAGATTGAAAAAATTAATGGCAATTTTGTATTGCGGGCAGAGCAATTGGCGGGAACGACGATAGTGCTGCCGGAATTTTCCGTGACGGCGACCGAGAATGCCATGATGGCTGCGGTGCTGGCGGATGGCGTGACGATGATTAAATTGGCGGCAGCGGAGCCGCACGTGGAAGATTTGGGGCGTTTTTTAAACAAAATGGGGGCGCGAATAGAAGGACTGGGAACACATACTTTGATTATTACCGGAGTGAAAAAATTGGCGGGGGCGGAGCACTATTTGATAGCCGACGCGATTGAGGCGATGACTTACGCCGGCGCGGCGATTATGACACACGGGGATTTGAGAATTAAGGGACTGCAGCCGGAATATTTGGATATTATAATTTTGAAATTACGAGAGATGGGCGTGGATGTGGAGACGGGGGTGGATTATATACATATCAAGCCGGCACACCATTTGAAGGCGCTGACTAAATTGCAAACATTGCCATACCCAGGATTTCCGACGGATTTGCAGGCGGTTTTTGGGGTGCTGGCGACACAATGCGAGGGAACGACTTTGATTCAAGAGCCGTTGTATGAAGGGCGGTTTAATTATATTAATGAGCTGATAAAAATGGGAGCCAACGCTATTATTGCCGACCCACATCGAGTGATCATCAACGGGCCGACACCGCTTTACGGGCAGGAGATTAAAAGTTTTGATTTGAGGGCGGGAGCGACTTTGATTATCGCCGGTCTGGTGGCACAGGGCGAAACGGTAATTAATGAAGCGGAGGTGGTGGATCGCGGGTATGAAAAAATAGAGGAGCGCTTGACGGCATTGGGAGCCGATATCAGACGAGAGGAATAGGGCGGTTTATAATTTAATTTAAAAATAGAGGCTATGAAAAATGTTTCACAGAAAGTCGGGGTGGTTTTAGTCGCCATTTTGCTTGTAGCGGGCGGATTTTCTTTGGGTCTAAAAATGCGGCCGGCGGGTTCGGGTGAGGTCGAAAAAAATATTTTGCAAAGGGTAATTAATCGCGCCGCGCCGAGTGAAATAACGGAACAAGATATTAATTTTAATGTTTTTTGGGAGGCTTGGAATTTGGTAAGGGAAAAATATGTGGATAAGCCGGTGACGGAAAAACAACTTTTTTATGGCGCGCTGGCGGGATTGGTGGAGTCATTGGAGGACCCACATTCGGTTTTTATGGACGCGGAAATGAATAAGGAGTTCACGAATGAGTTGAGAAGCGAATTTGAGGGTATAGGGGCGGAGATAGGATTGCGAGATGGGATTATAACCGTAGTCGCGCCTTTGCCAGAAACGCCAGCGATGGAGGCTGGGTTGCGGGCAGGAGACGCGATATTGGCGATTGACGGGCAAGACACATGGGGTTTTTCAGTAGAGAAGGCGGTTAGTTTGATTCGCGGCAAGAAGGGAACGGAGGTTAAGCTTTCAATCGGGCGGGAGGACTTTGATGAGCCGCGTGATTTTGTTTTGAAGCGGAGGGTGATAAAATTTTCCACAGTGAAGTGGGAGATGAGAGACGACGGTATAGCATATATTAAATTGTCGGCGTTTAATGAAAAAACGGAGGCTGAATTCGATAAGGCGGCGCAAAAAATAATCGCGAGCAAACCCAAAGGAATTATTTTGGATTTGCGTAACAATCCGGGCGGGTTTTTCCAAACTTCAATCGCGGTGGCAAGTTATTGGTTGGATACGGGTATAATTGTGAAAGAGAAAATGTCAGATGGCAGTATTGAGGATTATGGACCAACCGGAAATTACGCTATATTTAAGAATTATAAAACGGTGGTTTTGGCGGACAGGGGATCGGCGTCGTCGGCGGAAATTGTGGCGGGGGCCTTGCGCGATAGAGAAAAGGCTGTTATAGTCGGGACGCAAACATTTGGCAAAGGGTCGGTGCAGAATTTGATTGATTTAAGTGATGGCTCGGCGATAAAAATAACGGTGGCGCGATGGGAAACCCCTAATGGAACGCAGATTGACAGTCAAGGATTAGCGCCAGATGTGGAAGTTGAATATACGCAAAAAGAATATGACCAGGGCCAAGATCCGCAGTTGGATAAAGCGGTCGAACTATTAAAAAATTAAACAAAATTTTATGAAAATTATTTTAACGCAGGAAGTGAAAAATTTGGGTCACAAGGGAGAGGTGAAAGATGTGGCGAATGGTTACGCGATTAATTCATTATTGCCACAGAAAATGGCGGTGATGGCCACAGCGGCGGCTTTGAAAGAAATAGAAAAGGGCATGGAAGCGCAAAAGCAAAGAGAAGAGCAGAAAAAAGCCCAAGCGTTGGAGATAAAAGCTAAATTGGAAGGCGCGGAAGTGTCTGTGATGGCCAAGGCTAATGAAGAGGGGCACCTGTTTGGCGCAGTGGAAGAAGTGGAAATTATTGCGGCGCTGGAAAGTAAAGGGCTGAAATTGGAAGGCGCCAAGCTAGAGGCGCGTGAGCCGATAAAAACTATAGGTAAGCATAAAGTAAAGATAAAGATAGCTCCGGAAGTGGAAGCGGAAATTACAGTGGAGGTCAAAGAGGGAAAAGAAGAGAAAAAACTTAAAGAGGCAAAAAAGTAAATAGATTATATTTTGGGGAAAGAAATAACCCTCGGACGCTGGTTGCGGTGCCCGAGGGTTTTTGGTTATGAAGGTGGAGGCGGGATTTAGTTACCCATACTATGGATGGCGTTGCCGATTATGACGCCGCGAGCAACAGAGCGTCCATTACGGTCTTGGTCTTGAGGCTTGGGCTTCGGTTTCGGTGGCTGTTGCTTCGAGCCGATCATGGTCTTATCAACACCGAGGATGTCGTTGCTATCGACCCAGAGTCGTTGCTTGGTTTTGCGTACGAAGACTTGGCTCCTGGGTTCTCCGGGTACAATGATGGTGGCGCGAATGGGATCGAAGCCAAAGCCGGGAATCTTGGTTTCCGAGTAGCCGGTGCCATTCTGCGAGGTGTAGAATTTGGTTTCCGGCCGCAGAATAACGAAATCCGGCATTATCTTGGGAGCAGGGGACAGTTGATCTGGCTTGACGATAAAATGCTGTTTGATGGATTCGGCCCAGACCAAGATTTGTCCGTCTTCCGCTTTTCGTACATACTTGACCGGTATTTGAATATTGGCGGTGTATTTTCTTCCGGCCAGATTGTCTGGTGGGTCTCTGAAAATGGGGAATGGTTGTTCCGGCCAAATCAGCAAGTGTAGCTTTATGGATTTAGCCCAAACCAAAAGGCTTCCGTCTTCCTGCCGCGCCAGGAAATTAACTGCCAGTCCATCATCGCCAACAACATAATCAGAGCGGTCTAACATCTTGGCGGTGGTTCCTGGTGGAAGCATCGCTCCACCTTGTACACTTTGAAGAAAAACTTTTCCGGCGGGAGAAATAGGAACCAGTTGGTCGGGCCTGACTATTAGGTGCTCTTTGACAGGCTTGGCCCAGACTAAGAAACTTCCGTCTTCTTCTTG
>CAZJMI010000018.1:0-12423 GCA_964547305.1 uncultured Gammaproteobacteria bacterium | reverse complement strand
TTTCCGATGGAGGTATAGCTGAACTTTCCGCCAAATTTGATATCAACGATAATCTTTATGTCGCCTATGCCGACAACTCTGTCGGTGGCAAACTTACTGTGAAAAAATATTCCGGTGACGATTGGGCTGTTTTAGGGGAGGCTGGAGTTTCTGACACGGCCGCTTCCGCCATTTCTTTAGATCTTGTTTCTGATGAGGTCTATGTTGGTTTTAAATTAAATACTAACCCCGATATGGCTACGCTCATGCATTATGATCCGCTAGCAGATGATTGGGAAACCATTGGCCCCGACACCGGGTTTTCCCCTGGTGGAGTAAATTTAAATAAATTGTCCGCTAGTAGTTTTTCCCCTAATTTGCTAGTGGCTTTTCAGGATGCTACTCGCGAAGACAAGACTACCGCTATGTATTGGAACACCTCTCCCGCTGGCTGGGCTACCAGCTCGGTGGCTTATTCTCCGTCTATTAATCTTGATGGCAATACTTTTGGGATTTCGCGCGCCACCCTCATTCCCGATATTGAGAACCAGACTACTACTTTCTTTTTAAGCAATAATGCCGCTGGTGATTTCACTTTTGACCAAGTGACTACTAGTGAGGAATTTGTCTTTGACTGCACGGTTGAATATTGTTCTGATTTAGTTTGGAAAGCCCTTTTAGAATCTGATGGTATTACTCCAGCCAGCGTTAATAGCGTCCAGCTCGATTATACCGCCGAACCGTTCCAGGGTGCTGCCCTGTCATCGGCGATCACTCCTGGCAGTATTTCCACCTGGACTATTCTCAATGTTTCGGCCTCTATTCCGGTTAGCTCAAGCATCGGCGTGTCCGTTATGGACGCCGCCGGTGGCGCCCCAATAGCCGTCTATCCTTTGGTTGACGGTGCTAACAGATTTAATATCGCTAGCGATGTTAATGCTGGCACCCACCCGTCTATCAAGTTGCGCGCCAATCTTGACCGTACCAGCACCGCAGTCAGCCCCGAAATCGATAGCTGGAGCGTCAGCTGGAATCCAGGTGGAGGCGGCGGTATTGAAAATACCCCCGCCCTCACTTCCCTTACTCTCACGCCCTCCAATACCACCTTGCCCGCCGACAGTTCTTCGCGCTCTGATTTGAAAATTGAAGTTTTTGATGAAGACAATAATCCCTATCTGCCAGCTACCCCCGTGCTACTTGCCGTCACCTCTGGCAGCGGCTCCGTCACCTCCAATTTTTTGAATATCACGGACGGTATTGCTCATGTTGATTATATCGCAGGTGGCACAGCGGGCCCCGTCACCATAAAAGCTGCGCCACAGGGCAGTACCTTATTCGCCACCGCCTCCCTCACCCTCACCCCCATGTCGCTCGACCTTAGCTATTCTCAAAATGTCATTTCTGCCACCCCTGGTGGCACGGCGATGGCGGGCGGCATTTTAGGCGCCGCCGCCGGTATTGCCCACACTCTCCCGTGGTGGTTTTATCTCATCGCTATCGCAGTCTTAATCGGCGTCTTTTACCAAGACAATTTCGGCGGCCGGCGCCATGCCGCCTCCGCGCCTATCGGCGCGTCCAAGCACAAAGCCGTCTTCTTCGGCTGTCTTTCCCTGCTTTCCGTCGCCATGATTTTGTCCTACTCCCATCCATATATCATCGCCCTGGAAGCGCATCAAGCGACTATTGGCGATACTATCCAATATACCTGCACTTACCACAATGTCAGTGATGGTGCGCTTACCGAAGTCAATCTCAACAATCCCATTTCCTCCGCGGTCAATTTAGTAGCCGAGTCTTTGCGCATCAATGAGGCTATTTCCCCCGCTGCCACTATTTCCGGCGGCGCGGCCAATTTTGTCATCGGCCCTCTAGCTGCCGCCGAATCCGGTAGTGTCGCCTTTGAAGTTGTTGTTAACGAAACCGCCGCCGGCTCCGTCGTAAATACCATGGTCGCCAGCTATAAGCCACCGGCCACCGGTGGCACCGCTAACGCTGTCGTTGTCACAGAGATCATCAACGCCAACTGTGGTAATGGTACCGTCGATGAAGGCGAAGAGTGTGACGATGGTGATAATGATAACGGCGACGGCTGCAGCGCCACCTGCCAGATAGAAGAAATCCCCGTCAACTGTGGCAACACGGTGGTTGATTCTGGCGAAGCCTGCGATACAGATAATTTAAATGGTGCTACTTGCCAGACTCAAGGTTTTGTCGGCGGTACACTTGCTTGCAATGTTCTCTGCCAGTTTAATATTAGTGCCTGTTATTACATCCCTCATGGTTGCGGCAATGATGAATTAGACTTCGGTGAAATTTGTGACGGCATCAAGCCCGTGGGTGTCACCTGCCAAACGCTTGGTTATTCTAGCGGCATACTTGCTTGCGCGGAAAATTGTCTCGCCTTTGATACATCTACCTGTTCTACTTGCGGTGATGGTATTATTGATCCCAGTGAAACCTGTGAAGGTGAAAATTTTGGCACCTCCACCTGTGCTACTATTTTAGGCGCCGGCTCCATTGGCACACTTAAATGTAATGATAATTGCCAAATTGATTCCGGACTTTGCTCCAAACCTTCCACCTGCGGCAACGGCCAACTTGATGTTGGTGAAATATGCGATGCCGCTGATTTAAATGACGCCACCTGTCAGACCTTAGGCCACGACGGCGGTACTCTATCTTGTTCATCTCGTTGCGATTTTGATGTCTCGGCTTGTACCGATAATCCCGCCCCCGAGCCTCCCATCATCGGACTAGATACTACCACCACCCTTGAAACAGGCGGCGGAGAAACCGAGAGCTTTTGTGGCGATGCCGCCATCGATGCCGGTGAGGCTTGTGACCTTACTAATCTTGATGGCAAAACCTGTGCCGACCTTACCGATTCTTCCGGCCAGCGTTTTTCCGGCGGTACTTTAGCATGTCGCAATAGCACTACAGTCACTGGAGCTCGACCCAGCTGTACCTTCGACACCTCTGGTTGCTTTGTCTTAGAGAATATTGCCGCGACCGATACTATTTCTACCGAGCGCCCCATTGGCCTTGCTGGCGTCATTCATGATATCCGCGCCGGCGGTGACGCGGTTATTCGTTCCATCGGTACCGGCGCGCGCTCCTTGAGCGAAATTGTCATCGAGCCTCTGCGCCCAGGTATTTCCGCCTACCAAAAGCAAACCACCCGCAACCAAAACTCTATGCTTCCGGCCATACTTTTAGTACTCAATGCTCTTGCTGCCGTCGCCATTGCCATCACCACCTCGTCTCTTATCACCAACTTTGGTGCGACTCTGCACTATCTATGGCGCTATCTCTGGACACTCCTTACACAGCCCGCCTATCTCTTGGCTCGTAAGAAAAAACAGTGGGGCGTGGTTTATGATTCCTTGAGTAAACAGCCCGTGCCGTTGGCTGTCATCAAACTCTTTAATGCCACCGACAGCCGCCTCTTGGATACCAAAGTCACTGGTTCCGATGGTCGCTATTATTTCATGGTTGACCGCGGCCGCGATTATTTTGTCACCGTCAAAGCTCCGCAATATACCTTTCCGTCCCGCTATACCCTCGAGCAAGCCCATGACGATGTTTATGAAAATCTCTACAAGGGTGAAAAAATTAAAAGTCCCAACCAAACCAACGCTCTCGCCAAGCCTAACCGCGTCGTCAATCTTAACGGCGAAATCCTACTCCCGCTGCCTTTTGTCGGCCTGGATATTCCTTTGGATGTCAAACAATCTGTCAATCTCAATATCCCCATGGATCGCGTCGAAGGCCAGGTCACGCTCAATGGTTTCAAAAAGCGTATTCAAACCGGTTTGGTCACAGTCAATCAATATCTCAATAGTTCTCAAGACGAACGCGCTCGTGAATATCATCGTATCGTTTCTCAAGCCCGCCGCCGCGCCTTCTTTAAATATCTGGCGCACATTGGACCGCTTGTCGCCTTGGTCAGCTTGATTCTTACACCCAACTGGTACTTGGCAGCCCTGCTCGGTGTTCACATCATCCTCTTGTTACTATTCAAATTCCTAGTTCAAGTCGCCATTCCGCGTCCTTGGGGTCACGTCTTTGACAAAAATACCTCTCAAAAACTACCCCTCTCCGTCGTGCGCCTCTTTGATTCCCAGTACGGCAAGCTTTTGATGACTCAAGTCACCGTTTCCGAGGGTCGTTATGGTTTTAGCGCCAGTGATAACAAGTTTGTACTCACCTGCGAACGTGAAGGCTATATTTTACCGGAACACTCTCTAGAAGTTGCCAGCCACAAAGACGAGCTCATCCATCAAGATATTGCCTTGGTCAAAAATCGCGAGCAAATCATTCACCCAAAAGCCAGCCCTACGACACCAGCCACAGCTGAAAATTCTCTCACGCCCGCCAATAATCCACCCCCGGTCCCACCAGCCACAACCTAGCCTTAGATAATAAACGACCTCGCGCTACGGGGTCGTTTATGTAATATTGTATTATCTCTCATAACGTGATAAAATCCGTCCATATGTCAAACTGGCGTTGTCTTAAAAAATCAAAAACATCTTTCGCCCGTCGCGGCCGACTCACCACGCGTCATGGAGTAATCCAAACGCCTTTTTTTATGCCCATTGCTACGGTCGGCGCGGTAAAAACCATTAGTTTCGAGGATTTACTACTCTTACGCGCTCAAATTGTTTTAAGCAACACTTACCATCTGATGCTTCGCCCAGGCGCCAATATGCTGGAAAAATTTGGTGGTTTGCACGAATTTATGCGCTGGGACAAGCCCATCCTTACCGATTCCGGCGGCTACCAAGTTTTTTCCCTCTCCAAAATCCGCCGCGTCCAAGATTCCGGCGTGGAATTCCAGTCGCACCTGGATGGCCGCCGTTGGAGCCTAACTCCAGAAAAGACCATGCAAATACAATTTCAACTTGGTTCGGATATTATGATGCCCCTGGACGAGTGTATTGCCACGCCAGCCTCTCGTACTGCCGCTACCGCCGCCGTCAAGCGCACCAGCCTTTGGGCTGCCCGCCAGATTAAGTCCACCTTCGCCCGCCGTGCCCGCCGTCGCGGTCAACTGCTCTTTGGCATCGTGCAAGGCGCGCTTTATCCCGACCTCCGCCGCCAAAGCGCCCGCGACCTCGTCAAACTCAATTTTGACGGCTATGCTATTGGCGGTTTGGCTGTCGGCGAAAAACCCGCCGCCATGTATCGTGCTATCGAAAATACCATCCCCGAGTTGCCCACCGATCAGGCTCGCTATCTCATGGGCGTCGGTCGTCCCGAACAAATTGTAGAAGCGGTCAAACGGGGGATTGATATGTTTGATTGTGTCATTCCTTCTCGCGAAGCCCGCCACGGTCGCCTTTATCTCTGGCGTCAGCCCGCCACTATCCCCGATTTATCCCGTCGTGATTTTTACCACACCATCAATATCACTAATCAAAAATTCACTACCGACCACACCCCCATCAACTCCGCCTCCAAATTTCCCGAGCTACGCCAATATTCTCGCGCCTATCTCCGCCACCTATTTGCCACCAAAGAGCCTCTGGCTCTGCGTTTAGCCACTTTGAATAATATCGAATTTTATCTCGATCTTATGACCGCCATCCGCCGCCAAATCGCCGCTGGCACTCTCTAGTTTTGCCCTCCTTGCCCCACACCAATCATTAAAAATATATTATGCTTACCACCTCGGAATTAAAATTGCTCACTTCTCTCAAGCACAAAAAATACCGCCAATCATCCGGCCGTTCTATCATTGAACACGCCAAAGTTATCCTCGACCCCGCCCTCTGTCACTATTGGGAAAAAGTTTATCTTACTGGTCCCTTTGTCGCTGCTCATCCCGCCATTTCCACGCTCAAAAATTCTCAAGTTATCACCGACAAAGAAATGGCTAAAATTTCCCAGCAGACCACCCCTCCCGGCATTCTCGCCACTTTAAAAATTTCTCCCGCCCCCACTTTTGCTTTCAATTCCGACCTGGTGCTTTGGCTTGACGGACTGCGTGACCCGGGCAATTTGGGTACCATTATCCGCACCGCTGAATGGTTTGGTGTCAAAGATATATTTTTAAGCCCCGATTGCGCCGAAACTGCCAATCCAAAAACCGTCGCCGCCACCATGGGCGCTTTTTGGCACGCCAATCTATATCCCGATAGTGACCTTCTCGCCCTCGCCCCCGATTTTAAAGCCCAGGGCTATGAAATTATCGCCACCGACTTACGCACCCCATCCGCCGCGACCCCCGCTGCTACCAAAAATGTTTTGATTATCGGCAGCGAAGCCGAGGGCGTTAATCCTAATCTTATTCACCTCGCCGACCACACTCTCAAAATCCCTCAATTCGGCCAATCAGAATCTCTCAATGCCGCTGTCGCCGCCGGCATTACGCTATATTTTCTGAAGATTAAAAACGTAGCTTAATTTTGTTTATTAAATATTAAGGTTGCTGCTATTGGCACGCGGGTCTTCGTGCCAATGGTAACAGCCGCCAGGCCTCCTTGATAAACATGCTGTTAATTGCTATTATAAACATATATTTAAACTTCAAATTATATGGCAACTGACTCAATGGAAAAGATCGTAGCTCTCTGCAAACGCCGTGGTTTTGTCTTCCCTAATTCGGAAATTTACGGCGGCAATCAGGGCTTTTACGATTACGGGCCCCTAGGTGTGCGCGTCAAAAACAATCTCAAACGACTCTGGTGGGACTGGATGACCGAAAAGCACGATAATGTCGTGGGCATTGATGGCGCCATTATATCTAATCCGCGCGTCTGGGAGGCCAGCGGACATGTCAAAAGTTTTACCGACCCCTTATCCGAGTGTAAAAAATGTCATCATCGCTTCAAAGCCGACGATTTGACGACTGAAACCTGTCCCGATTGCGGCGGCGCTTTAACCACCCCCAAAATTTTCAATATCTTAATGGAAACCGAGTTGGGCGTGGTAGAGGGTGAAAAAAATAAGGCCTATCTGCGCGGCGAAGCCTGTCAAAACATCTATTTGGACTACAAAAATATTGTGGATACCATGCATTTCAAAATGCCTTTCGGCATTTGTCAGATCGGCAAAGCATTTCGTAACGAAGTGACGCCGGGCAACTTTCTTTTTCGCCAGCGCGAGTTTGAACAATGGGATTTACAGTGGTTCTGCGCGCCCGAGGAGATGGATAAATGGTTTGAATATTGGAAAGGGGAGCGCATGGACTGGTATCGCGGTTTATTTACGCATCCGGAAAATTTGAGTTTTTATGAGCACGAAAAATTAGCGCACTATGCCAAGAAGGCCTTTGATATTGAATATACACCCTCGCCCGTTGACGGTAAAGAAATTGAAGGTATTCATTGGCGCGGCGATTGGGACTTGAGTCGACATAGTGAGTTTTCTGGTTCTGATTTGAGCTATACCGACCCCGAAACCAAGGCCAACTTCATCCCGCAAATTGTGGAAACCTCCGGCGGTGTTGACCGTACCTTCCTGTTTTTAATGCTAGATGCCTATACCGAAGAGGATAAGCGCGTCATTCTAAAGTTAAATCCGCGCCTCGCGCCCTATCAAGTTGCGGTTTTCCCGCTTTTAGCCAATAAAGAGCAGCTTGTTGCCTCCGCGCGCGAAATATTTGAGCAGGTCAAAGCTGACTTTCCCGCTGTTTGGGATGGTCGCGGCAACATCGGCAAGCGTTATTATGCTCAAGATGAAATCGGCACGCCATTTTGTGTCACTGTGGATTTTGAAACTCTGGACGACAAAGCCGTCACCGTGCGCCACCGCGATTCAGCCGAGCAAACCAGAGTCCCCATCGCCGAACTGAATTCTTATATTAGCCAGCATTTAAACGATTGAAATTAACCATATGAAATTCAACGAATTTAAACTTACCAACGGCACGCAAGTCATCATGGCGCCGCTCAAAGAAACACAAGCCGTCACTGTCTTAGTACTGGTACCTGCCGGTTCGCGTTATGAGCAACCCGCCACCAACGGGGTGGCTCATTTTATTGAACATCTGATGTTCAAAGGCACCGACCGCCGCCCGACCGCTTTGGATATTTCCAAAGAACTGGATGGTGTCGGCGCCACCTACAACGCCTTTACCGGCAAAGAATATACCGGCTATTACATCAAAATCGCGTCCCAACATCTGGAGTTGGGTTTAGATGTTTTGTCGGATATGTTGTTTGCTTCCAGCTTCAAAAAAGAAGAAATTGAGCGCGAACGCGGTGTGATTTTGGAGGAAATAAAAATGTATCAAGATAATCCCTTGCTCTACATAGAAGATTTGTTTGAACAAACCATCTACCAAGGCAATCCATTGGGCTGGAGTATCGCCGGCGAAGCTCCCGGATTCAAAAAAATCACCCGCCCCCAGATTATAACTTTCAAAGATCGACATTATCAGCCCCGCAATCTTCTGGTGGTCTTGGCTGGCCAACTGGATGGCGCTCCCGCGAAAAAATTATTGCAAAAATATTTTGGTACGCGCCCCAACCACGCGCGTGACAAAAAATCAACCGATTTTACCAAAATCAAAATTACGCCCCACACCGCGCCCAAGATTAATTTTCGCCGACAAAAATCCGAACAGGTCCAAATCGCCCTCGGCTTCCCCGCTTATCAACACAATCACCCCCGCCATTACGCGCTTGATCTCCTAAGTATTATTCTCGGCGGTAATATGAGCTCCCGCCTCTTTATCAAAGTCCGTGAACGCAACGGTCTGGCATATCATATTCACGCTGAAGCCAATTCCTACCGCGATGTCGGTGATTTTGTCATTCGCGCTGGAGTCGGCCAGGGGAATGTGACCAAGGCTCTAGAGTTAATATCTTCTGAATTACGCGACGTCCTCAAAAACGGCGTCACCGAACAAGAATTAGATCGCGCTAAAGAGTTTTTGAAAGGAAAAATTACCCTTTCTCTGGAAGATTCTGCCAAAATAGCCGAATGGTATGCTCAACAAAGGCTATTTTCCGAACACATTTTAAATCCGGAACAAAAAATAGCCCACTACAACCTCGTCAGTTCCGCCGATATTCAGCAAGTTGCCCGGCAAATTTTTCTACCCCGCCATATCAATCTAGCGCTTATCGGGCCTACTTACCGCCAAGAAGCACTACGTCGCTCGCTGGAGCTTTAGACGCCTTCCCGCTAAAATTTTTTGCTTTATTCATTTCGTGTTATAATTAAAACGTGCGGTTTTTTATTTAATTCCCCAAAAGTATGCTTAAAAAAACAACCCTTTCAAAAAAGTTCAAATGGGACATTTCTTACGCCGCCATTTTAAAGATTATTGTGGTTATTGCCCTGTTAATTTTTCTCTATTTGATTCGCGATATTCTCTTGATTCTATTTGTGGCCTTCATTGTTGCCTCCGCTATCATCCCCGCCGTCAACAAAATGGAGAGCAAAGGCATTCCCAGATTTTTAAGCGTCTTGTTGTTATATTTGGTCTTGATTAGCATCATCACCACCGCTGTCATCCTTATTGCTCCGCCCATTAGTAGCCAAGTCAGCCAACTTGCTGGCAATCTGCCTGAATATTATCATCGCGCTGATATGTGGTTCCAGGGCTTACAAGACCTAGGTATCGGTGCCGAAAGCACTAGCTTTGATTCTTTGATTCAGTCCAACTGGTCTGCCATATTGGGGAGCGGTCGCGCCATTTTTTCTACTGTCGGCGGTGTCCTGGGTGGTCTGTTTGCCGCAATCCTGGCACTTGTTATCGCTTTCTATATTTCTGTGCAAAAAGATAGCCTCGTACGGCTTCTACGGCTGCTCATTCCCAAGAAAAAAAATCGCGTCACCGCCGAGGAAATCATCACTAAAATTCAAGAAAAAATGGGCGCTTGGCTCAAGGGCCAACTGCTGCTCTGTTTAATTATAGCTGTATTATGCTATATCGGGCTTACCGCTCTTGGTATTAAATATGCCTTGGTTTTAGCCTTAATTGCTGGTATCACAGAAATCGTTCCTTATGTCGGTCCCTTTGTCGGTGCCGTTCCAGCCATTCTGGTTGCCCTTACCCAATCTCCGCTTTTGGCGCTTCTCGTTATTATTCTTTACACGCTAGTCCAGCAATTAGAAAACGCCTTCATCACCCCCAACATTATGCGCAAGGCCATCGGCCTCAACCCAATTATTACCATTGTGGCTATTGTAGCCGGTGGCAAGTTAGCCGGTATCGGTGGTGCCATTATTGCCCTGCCACTTGCGGTGACAGTTAGTATTCTGCTAAAAAGTACATGGAAACACCGCGCTGTAACCAAAGCCCCCCATGCCTAAATTTTATGTGGTCGCCACCCCTATTGGTAATTTGAGCGATATCAGCCCGCGTGCGCTCGAAGTCTTAAAATCAGTTGACACGGTGGTTTGCGAGGACACGCGCCATACACAAAATATTTTCAGCCGCTATAATTTATCGCGGCCAGTTTTGAGTTACCATCTACATAGCTATTTGGGCAAAATCAAACAAATTCTAGACTTATTACGCGAGGGTAAAAATTTAGCGCTGGTTTCCGATGCTGGCACGCCGGGTATCTCCGACCCGGGACAGTATCTCATCAGCCAAATTTGGGATAAATTGCCCGCGACCGAGATTATCTCTATTCCCGGACCTTCTGCTGTTATTTCCGCCGCTAGCGTTAGCGGTTTTAATACCGACCAATTTTTATTCTTGGGATTTTTACCCCTCAAAGGACGCGCCAAATCACTTGCCGCTATCGTTGAAAGTCCTTACACTATAATTTTTTACGAGGCACCGCACCGCATTTTGAAAACATTGGCTGAATTAGAGCCACTCTTGGGCCCGCGGCGTATTTTGGTCGCGCGCGAGCTTACTAAAAAATTTGAATCGCTTTATCGCGGCACTATCGCGCAAGTTTTAGAAAAATTAGGCACCGAAGTAAAAGGGGAGTTGGTCGTCTTGGTTGAAGGCACGAAAGCTAAACATTAGACCTATGAATTTCGCCGACATTATTATCATCTTAATCCTTTTGGGCGGTATCGCCGCCGGCTGGAAGCGGGGGCTGATTCGCGGCGTGGGCAATTTATTGGCGGATTTAATCGCGCTCTTCATTGCTTGGCGGATATACGATCCAGTAGCCGGTTGGGTGGAAGGTATTTTGCATTGGTCGTCAAATCTTTGCCACGTTCTGTCATTTATTTTAATTTTCTCGGTTGCCAGCGCGCTTTTGCTCTTGTTGGTCTATACTATTGACCGCATGTTTAATTGGCTGGCGATTATTCCCTTTTTAAAAACCATCAATCGCGCCGGCGGAGCTGTTTTCGGCTTCGCGCGCGGCGGTCTGCTGGTTAGCATTTGGCTTTATGTTTTAACTTTATTCCCGCTTTGGCCTTGGCTGGTGGGACAACTTGACGGCGCGTGGACAGTTCCGTATTTTCAGCCCCTGGTCGCCGCCTGGAGCTTTTTGTTGCCACTTGCCCTGCGCCAATTGCGCTTAAAACTATGATAGATACACATAGCCACCTCAATTTTAAAGATTTTGCCAACGATTACGTCGAAGTTTGGCAACGCGCTCAAACCGCCGGAGTAGGCGCGGCGCTGGTCGTTGGATCGCAACTAGAAACCAGTCGGCGCGCGATGGAAATCGCTGGCGAATTACCCGATCTCTACGCGGCGATCGGCCTGCATCCGATTCATGCCACCGACGAGAATTTTGAGATTGAGAATTATCGCGCTCTTTTTACTTCCACCCCCCGTCCTGTTGCCATCGGTGAAATTGGCTTGGATTATTTTCATCACGGTAAGGAAAAATTTGGCGCTCTGCAAGAAAAAATCCTGCGTCAATTTCTCGCCCTCGCCCAAGAATTAAATCTGCCCTGTATTTTACATTGCCGCGGCGCCAAAAAAGACCCCTTGACGGCCTATGACGATTTATTGAAAATCTTGGCGGATTATACCACGACGCGTGGAGTTTTGCACTGCTTTACTGCCGATTGGCCCACTGCGGAGAAATATTTAGCACGCGGATTTTATCTGGGCTTTACCGGCGTTGTCACCTTCGCGCCGGAAGTTGCCGCCGTCGCTGCGCAGGCCCCGCTTGACCGCCTCCTCCTGGAAACCGACTGCCCCTATCTCGCCCCCGCGCCGCGCCGCTGTGAGCGTTGCGAGCCTCAAGATGTAATCACCATCGCGCGCTTCATTGCCGCCGCCAGAAATATTTCTCTGGTGAAACTGGAAATGGCCACCGACCGCAATGCCCGCAAGCTATTTGATTTATCATAAACGCCCCACCCGCCGCCGCTTGCCCGCCATTCTCGCCTCGCAATTTTGTGGATAACTTTTTGTTCGCTATTTCTCTTTTTTAGTGTTAAAATATATGTGTTAATTATTTTAAAAAAAATAATGGGAGACATTTGGTTATCGGTTCTAGGTATTGTTATCATTTTAGTCGTGGTCGCCTTCTGGACTTGGTATGCCCGTCGTGGCAAAAGTAA
>CAZJMI010000017.1:0-12571 GCA_964547305.1 uncultured Gammaproteobacteria bacterium | reverse complement strand
AATTAAGTGATTTTGATTACAATTTGCCAGAGGAATTGATAGCGCAAGAATCATGTAAGCCGCGCGACCATTCACGGTTATTGGTTTTGCGGCGCGCGGCCGGCGGAAAGAGGGCGGGCATAGAACATCGTCGTTTTTTTGATTTACCGGAATATCTAAAAGCAGGCGAGGTGCTGGTTTTTAATAATTCTAAAGTTTTTCCGGCGCGTTTGCGAGCGGTCAAAGCGGAAACAGGCGGCGAGATGGAAATTTTGTTGCTGCGGCCGATCAAAGGACAGATTTGGGAGGCGATAATTGGTGGTAAAGGTAAAAAAGAGGGTTTGGAATTGGTGGTTTTGGATAAAAAGGGCGCGCGTACGAAGGCGCGGGTTATTTTAAAGCAGTCAGCGGAAGATATGGTGTGGGAAATAGAGTTTGGGTCTGAAGCTGGCGATGTTTGGAAACTGGCGGAGCGTTGTGGCTGGGCGCCCACGCCGCCTTATGTAAAAAAAGTGACAGATTTGAAAAAATATCAGACGGTGTACGCTGAAAAAGTTGGTTCGGTGGCGGCACCGACGGCGGGTTTTCATTTTACACCTAGATTATTAAAGAAATTGCGCGCCAAGGGCGTGCAAATTGAATTTGTAACCCTACATGTGGGTCCCGGGACTTTCGCGCCGATACGCGAGGCAGATATTTTAAAGCACAAAATGCATAGTGAGTGGACGGAAATCAGCACGGCGGTGGCGGAACGGCTGAATCTAGCTAAAAAAGAGGGGCGGCGGATTGTCGTAGTGGGGACGACCGCGGCGCGGACGCTGGAGGCACATGGACAGAGCGGAAAAATAAAAGCCGGTTGCGCTTGGACGGATATTTTTATTTATCCAGGGTACAAATTTAAGGTGATTGATGGGTTGGTGACTAATTTTCATCTGCCGAAGTCCAGTTTGCTGGTCTTGGTGAGCGCTTTGGCGGGGCGGGGGCGGATTTTGGCGGCGTACAAAGAAGCGGTGGAGATGGGCTATAGGTTTTACAGTTTTGGGGATGGGATGGTGATTGTCTAGGTATTTTTATCTTTTTTATCCCTGCCCCTTGACAGTGCTACTTTAGTTTGCTAAAGTGGTAGTATGGACTGCAAAAAGATCGAAAACAAAAAATTAATTCAGGCAATCTTGGCGATTCAAACAAAAGACGAAGCCGGGTGCTTTTTGTGTGATTTAATGACCAAAAAAGAGATTTTGGAATTTTCAAATAGATTGCAGGCGGCGGAAATGTTGGCTAAAAAGGTGACTTATTCTGTGATTGAAAAAGAAACCGGGCTAAGTTCAACCACTGTGGCGCGCGTTTCAAAGTGTCTAAACGGAGAAATGGGTGGCTACAGAACAATTATTGGCAAACTCCATCATCATAGTTCTCTCCAAACAGGGAAAGGGTCGTCTTGATGTAGTCGTAATTTTACATAAGGCCAGCCCCCTCCCTGTTTGGAGGGGGCTTATTTTGTCTGCCCATAATAAAATGGCAAAAAACAGTTCTTTAAAAAGGAGAAAAGATGGGAATCAAATTTGTTGATTTCAGTACCGACAAGTCATTGGTGGCGTCAGTCATCTACGGTAGAAATGAGCACCGTACTACCAATAAGGGGGTGGTGATTTCTGATGAGATAAAACGAGAGCTCAAACGATTTTTGACGGGTTTCAACACTGCGGTTGGAGTAGAGCAGACGCCCTATTATCGCATAGATGCTTATTTTGACGAGCAGACCTTGTGGATACTCGAGATTAACGCGGCTTTTGTGGATGGTTGGGGGACGGCGCTTAATCTGGCGCGAGCGAGCGGTATAGCGGTTGATCGGGATAAATTGGAGTTTCCCCGCCGTTTTGCCGTCAAAAACAGAATCTATTTGCCAGAACTTGAGTTATTCGTTAGTGAATTGTCCGCGCTGGGTTTAAATAGCCGTCATATTTGCGAATTAGGCGATAACAGCACAGAGCTGATTTATGTTTATGGTCGGGCGGGGTCAAAAGGACAATCACATATTCTGCCGTATGATGGCGCTCGATTGGACAATAAGCTAAATCTTGGGTTGTTTAGCCGAGAATGGAAAAGTGATTTGATAAAAATTCCTCGACACTATATTAATCGCTTTGACGCGTGGGGGGAAATTCCGCAAGAAGTAGTCTTGAAGTTTTGCGACAAGGAAAGCGTGGAGTGCAGACGAGCAGGGCAAAGCGTGATGTTTGGCAAGCCCTCGGGTAAAGCGCCGTTTATCAGCCGGTGTTATCGGGCAGAAACGCTTTTGGGCCAAGAAAGGATATTCCCAGCCAGCCAAGACAGGGCCAATTGTCAGTTGATTATTTTTGCCATCGGCAACGAGCCAATTACTGGCTATGTGCAATATGACTGGCGACGGATTATCAACGACGATTCTATTCATGGACCGTTACAAATCGGTTGAAAACTAAAAATTGGGGGCGTATTAATACGCCCCCGCCTAATTTAAAAATTATGAAAACTATTATTTGTGATATTGACGGAACAATTACTAACATGGAGCCGATAGAAAAAGTGGCGCTATTAAAATCCGGCAAATTGCCGCCGCCGGAGAGGTATCCACTGGCTGATTGGATTTTTATCAATAAGAATAAGTACCATTTTGTTTACGCGACTGGTGGTCAGCAGAATGAAACACTGTATGTTTTGAAAAGTTTAGGCTTGGCGAGGTATTTTGACCTTAGAAATTCAATTAGCAAGACCAATTGTCGTTTTTCCAAGAAAACAGGCATCCCATTGAGAAAAATTAAAGCAAAATTTAAAGATTGTATTTTAATTACAGACAGTAAAGATGATTGTCGCGGTGCGGATTTGGCGGGGATTCCGTTTATTTTAGTAAAACCAAGGCAGAAGCTTTTGAATTTGATTATTTAAAGCAAAAAACGGCAATAAGCCGAATTTTGAAAATCTGGAGGCGCGGATGGGACTTGCACCCATGTAAACGGTTTTGCAGACCGGTACCTAACTGCTCGGTCACCGCGCCACTGACTATAGTATAAGGGAAAAATGGGGAAAATCAAGGGATGAGCCCCTTTTTTTATTGTCAAAATCGTGTAGAATAGGGGTATTATGAATAAAAACCTACTTATTACCTTGGATTATCCGCCGGCTTGGGGCGGTGTGAGCGACTATTATGCTCAATTAGTGCGGCATTGGCCGGACGGTGCTTTGGATGTGCTGGATAATAACGATGGGCGGCTGTGGCCGTGCCAGTTGGCGGGTAAGTCGGCGCGTGGCGGGATTTTCAAATGGCTGAAAATACTGGTGGCGGTGGCGCGAGCGGTATGGCGCGGGCAGTATCAAAGGGTGCTGGTGGGGCAAATTATTCCCTTGGGCTGGGCGGCGTATGTTTTGAGAGTTTGGCTGGGATGGATTTTCAAATTTGAATATGGGGTCTTTTTGCATGGATTGGATTTTACTCTGGCATTGAAAACGGCGCGACGGAGGTGGTTGGCGGGGCTGATTTTAAAACGGGCGCGCTGGATTATTTGTGCTAATAGCTACACGGCAGGGAAAGTGAGGGAATTTTTGGGAGACGAGATGGCGGGGCGAGTGAAGGTGGTGAATCCTGGGGTTGATGTGCAGGGTGCGTCGGGATTGGGTTTGAGTGTGACTGAAGCACACCAAAAATTGAAGTTGGTAGGCGAACCGATAATTTTGACAGTGGGGCGGTCGGTGAAGCGTAAGGGTGCAGATAAAATGCTCTTGGCTTTGCCGCAAATTTTAAAAAAGTATCAGCGGGTGCTTTATGTTGTGCTGGGTGAGGGGCCAGAATTGGAAAATTGGCGAATTTTGGCGGAAAAACTAGGCGTGGCTAACCGTACACAATTTGTGGTCGGAGCGGATCAAAAAGAAAAATGGCTGTATTATCAGGCATGTGACTTGTTTGTGTTGCCGGCGGTGGATTTGGACGGGGATTATGAGGGTTTTGGCATTGTGTATTTGGAGGCGGGCTTGATGGGCAAGCCGGTGGTGGCGGGCAGGAGCGGCGGCGTGGCGGACGCGGTCATAGACGGGCAGACGGGTTTGATAGTAGATGCTAGTCAGCCGGAAAATTTGACGATGGCTATTTCAAAACTGCTGGATGACGCGGAATTACGGGATAGAATGGGAAGAGCAGGTAGAGAGAGGGCAAAAAGGGAATTTAATTGGGAAAGACAAGCGAGACGGATTGCTGAAATTTTGGTAGAATAGACGATAGGCGATTTTTAAAATATAAATTTTTAATATAATATGCCCTCCAAACAAAAATTTCTCATCTTTGACGGCAACGCGCTCCTACATCGGGCGTGGCATGCTTTGCCTCCGCTGACCACGCAAACAGGGGAGGTTATCAACGCGGCTTATGGTTTCGCGATGATATTTTTGAAAGCGCTCAAAGATTTTAAGCCGGATTATATTGCGGTGACTTGGGACAGAAAAGAAGCGACTTTCAGACATAAGATGTTTGTGGATTATAAAGCACAACGGGTCAGACAGCCAGATGAATTTTACGCGCAAATCGGGCGGGTTAAAGAGTTTTTGGAGTTATTTAATGTGCCGAGCTATGAGCTGAAGGGGTATGAGGCGGACGATGTGATCGGGACTTTGACGCGGCTGGTGGATGAAAAGAATATTTTAAAAATTATCATGACGGGCGATAACGATGCCCTGCAACTGGTGAAAGAGGATGTGGAGGTTTGCTCGCCCGGACGGGGCATTACGGATACGGTGATTTACGCGCCTGAAGGAGTAGTGAGTAAATACGGCTTCGGACCAGAGCAATTGGTGGATTACAAGGCCTTGCGAGGCGATCCGTCAGACAATATTCCTGGTGTAGCGGGTGTGGGTGACAAAACGGCCAAGGAATTGATTATTCAATACAAAAATTTAGAAGGTGTATATAAAGCGGCCAAGGATGAAAAGGTAGAAATGAAGCCGCGTACTAGAAAATTGCTTTTGGAGCAGGAAAAAGAAGCCATGATGAGTCAAAAATTAGCGCGCATTATCACCGACGCGCCAGTTGATGATTTTAAACTGGAAAATTGCGAGTTGCGCGCCTGGGATATGCAACCGATTGTGGATTTTTGTCAAAAAATGGAATTTCGTTCGTTGATGAACCGCATACCGAAGTTTTGGGGAAAGGAGGAGGAAGCGCCTCGAGGTGTTTTGCAAGGGAGTTTACTTGGCGGACGAGGAGGGGACGGAGAGACAAGCGAAGTAGAAAACAAGCCGGACAAAGACGGGCGCGTGCGGAAAAGCGTGGCGGATATTGGCGTGGAGATTGGTGACGAACATTATATTTTTGTCAGCACGCCGGAACAATTTGAGAAATTTTTGACGGAATTGAAAAAGCAAAAGGCCTGGGTGCTGGATACAGAGACGACTTCGCTCAATACTTTTGAGGCGCGGCTACTGGGTATCAGTTTTTGCTGGCAGGATAAGTATGCGTTTTATGTGGAGGCTAAGCCGGAGTTTATGGCGGAACTGAAACCAATCCTGGCTGACCCTAAAATTGATAAATATGGGCATAATTTGAAATACGATGTAGAAGTTTTGACTAATAGCGGTTATCCGGTGGGCGGTTTGAAATTTGATACCATGCTGGCGGCGTATTTGCTTAATCCAGGCAGTCGGCCGCTGGGTTTGGATAGCTTAGTTTTTGATATTTTTGGTTATCAGATGCAATCCATCACTGAATTAATTGGTTCAAAGGGTAAAAAACAGCTCAATATGGAGCAAATACCGGCGGCGAAGGTGGCTTGGTATTCTTGTGAGGATGCGGATTTCACTTGGCGGCTGAAGGGCGTTTTGGAAGGTCAACTGGTGGGTCAGCAAGATTTACAAAAGCTTTTTGACGACTTGGAGATGCCGCTGATGGAGGTTTTGCGCGAGATGGAAACGGTGGGAATTTTGCTGGATAAAGAGGTTTTGAAAAAATTGGGGAAAAAGTGTAAAAGTCGCTTGACGAAATTAGAGCAGAAGATTTACAAATTAGCTGGCGAAGAATTTAATATCGCCTCGCCCAAACAGCTCAAAGTCGTTCTTTTTGATAATCTAAAAATTGACACCAAGGGGATTAAGCGGAAAAAGACGGGAATTTCTACCGCGGCGCCGGAGCTGGAGAAGTTGCGGGGGCGGCATGAAATTATTGCGCCGATTTTCGAATATCGCGAATTGAGTAAGCTCTTATCTACTTATATCGACGCATTGCCGAAACTGGTGCAAAAACACTCGGGACGGATTCATACCAGTTTTAATCAGACAGTGACGACGACCGGTCGGCTGTCGTCATCTAATCCCAATTTGCAAAATATTCCGGTGCGGACTGAACTGGGCAAGGAAATCCGGCAGGCATTTGTAGCGCGACCGGGATGCGTGCTATTGGCGGCGGACTATTCGCAAATTGAATTGCGGGTAGTGGCTTCGTTGGCCAAAGATAGTAAAATGTTGGCGGCGTTTAAAAAGGGTGCGGATATCCATACTTTGACGGCGGCGGAAATTAACGAGGTGGCGGTCAAGGATGTGACTCCAGAGATGCGGCGCGGGGCCAAAGCTACGAATTTCGGGGTGATTTATGGTATTGGGGCGCGTGGACTGGCGCAGAATGCCGGTATCACGCAGGAAAAGGCAGCAGAATTTATTGAACGCTATTTCGAATTATATTCGGACGTGAAAGATTTCATGGAAGAGACCTTGCGGCAAGTGTATGAGGATGGTTATGTGGAGACGGCGCTGGGACGGCGCAGATATTTGCCGGAAATTAACTCGCGCGTGCCGATGGTGAAGCGAGCGGCGG
This sequence comes from uncultured Gammaproteobacteria bacterium, assembly GCA_964547305.1. GTDB lineage: Bacteria > Patescibacteriota > Patescibacteriia > UBA2591 > JBAYNP01 > CAZJMI01. The sequence continues at coordinate 5,763 of CAZJMI010000017.1, read as the reverse complement.
AACGGGCGGCTATCAATATGCCAGTGCAAGGCACGGCGGCGGATATTATTAAATTGGCGATGTTGAAAGTGGCGGAAATGTGTCGGAAGTATCGGGTGGACGAGAAGAGCGGGAAGGTGTCGGACGTACACTTGCTATTGCAGGTGCACGATGAATTGGTGCTGGAAGTTAAAAAAGAAAAATTGGACGAAATCGCGCTTTTGGTACGGAAGGCCATGGAAAGCGCTTACAAATTGGCGGCGCCGCTGAAGGCGGATCTGAAAGTAGGAAAAAATTGGGGAAAAATGACTAAATGGCAAGGATAAAATGTTGATTTTTCTCTATGGCCCGGATACTTACCGGTCCACGCAAAAATTACAACAGATGAGGGATAAATTCTCGAAAGCTAATCCGAGCGAAATTTTGGATGTGGTGGAACTGGAGGGCGACAGTTTAAATGAAGAGCAATGGCATAAAGCGTTGGCGGTGGGCGGATTTTGGGCGCGTAAAAAACTGGTGATAGTCCGAAACGCTTTGCGGGTCGCGGGAGCGGATATTTTGGAGCGGATAGAGGCAGACTTGGATAAGATTGCTGCCAGTGACAGTCAGAGCGCTATTTTTTGGGAAGATAGTGGAGGTTTTAAAAAAAATCCGGCATTGCGAATGAGCAAGAGATTGAAAAAAGAAAAATTCGCACAAGAATTTAAGCTTTTGGACGAGATTAAGGCGGCGGATTGGCTGGTGGCTGAAGCGCAAGAGAGGGATGGAGAGATAGAAAAAATGGCGGCGATGCGTTTGATTAGCGCTAATGGGGCGGACTTGTGGGCTTTGAGTAATGAACTGGATAAATTGTTGGCGTATAGTCAGGGCAAGCCGATAGATATCAAAATGACGCAGGTACTGGTTAAAAGCCGTTTGGATGATAATATTTTTCATCTGGTGGACGCGGTACTGGCGCGTAATCAGGCGCAGGCGATGAAACTGGTAAGTTATAGTTTGGAACAGGGAATGGAGCCACTGATGTTTATGGGACTTTTAACGAGTCAATTTAGAATGTTATTGATTTTGAAGGAAAGAAGCCTGGAAAATCAATTTTTGAACAGTCGCGCGATAGCAGATGAATTCGGATGGAAGCCGTTTGTGGTGCAGAAGAATTTGGGTTGGTTGCGGCAATACTCCATGGAGCGGCTGAAGGAAATTTATCAAAAACTGGAGGATTTGGATACGCGGCTGAAAACGTCTGATGGGAGAGAAGCACAGATGGAGTTATTTGTGGCCGATTTGGTACAGTAAAAATAAGCAAAAATTCCCCGAGTGGGGAATTTTTAGTATAAACAGGAGGTAATTATTTTTTTTCAGTCGCGGCGTGGTTGATTTTCTTCATCAGGCGAGATTTGCGGCGAGCGGTAGTATTTTTGTGTAGGACTTTGGTTTTGGTGGCTTTATCCAGAGCTTTTTGTGTTTGACGGTAAACATCCAGCGCTTGTTTTTGATCTTTAGCCTCGACGGCACGCAGACATTTTTTGTGGAGAAACTTAAGATTGAGCTTCTTTTCTTTATTTAAAGCGGCTCTTTTTTTGTTTTGCAGAAGGTCTTTCTTGGAAGCTTTTTTGCCGGGCATAGGATCTGTATATTAGAAATTAATTAATTATTCTTCGGTAAGTTCTTCATTAAGATCAAGTTCGTCTTCTGGCATTCCTGATTCAGCGGCTAGCTCATCGTCCAGGCTGCTATCATTGTGACCGCTCAAAGCGCCGAACTTGGCTTGGAAATCGGCATAAAAATCTTCTACCAGTTGTGGGTCTTCGGCGAAGGTGCGGCTTAGCTCGGCCAGTACATTTTCTGGCATGACAGTCAAAAGAATCAGCAGGTCATTTTGTTCTTCGAGAGGAATGGATGACTGGCTGAATAGTTCTGTGATTTCTTTTAAAGATTGTGACATGCCCTCCTGGTTAGTTATTTAGATGTGGCCGACTCTTCTATAGCGGATCGTTTTTCTGTCTCAAAATCAAGCCAAATTTGTTTAAACCTTTCGACTGCTTTTAGTCCTTTGACTGCGCCGGATTCTACATCCTTACTCAATTCTGCCACTTTTTGCTTGATGGCGGGAGAAATTTGTTCGATGTTTATCAGGCCTTCCAATTCGGACATTTTAGCTTCCGGCTCGTTAGCCGGGGCGGTTTGAACTTCTATGTCTTTAGAAGTTTTAGGCGCAAATTCAACAGCAATCTCGTTTTTTTCGGGAGTGGTGTTTGCGGTATTTGGTTGTTCAAATTGATTGGTCATAATGATTGGTATTTTTAACACCTCCCATCCTAGCATAAACAAAATTTTTGTCAAGCGCTAGGAGAAAAGGCAGCTTGTGATGACTACTTTTTAATGCTACCATAAGGGTAACTTTAAGTAAACAATATGCTAGCTTTCGTGGCTGGTCAAGTGGTATCAAAAACCGAAAAAGAAGTGGTGCTGGAAGTAGGGCCGTTGGGATTGCGTTTGGCGGTGACGGCGGCTACGGCGCTGGCGGTCAAGATGGGGGCGGTGGTCAAATTTTTAACTTATTTGCATGTGCGCGAGGAGGCGTTGGAGATATATGGGTTTTTGACAGAAAACGAGCGAGATTTATTTAAAAAATTAATGTCGATTTCTGGTATCGGGCCGCGGTCAGCTTTGAATATTTTGTCGATGATTACGCCGGAACAGCTGAAGGCGGCGATTCTGGCGGGACGGGCGGAGGCTTTGACCCAGATTTCGGGTATTGGGCGGAAGACAGCGGAGCGGATTATCGTGGAGCTGAAGAGTCAGTTTAAAAGAGAACTGGGCGATGAGTCTCAATTGGCGGATGCTGATTTGATAGGGGCTTTGACACATTTGGGATATACACGAGAGCAGGCACGAAAGGCGGCGCAGAATTTGCCGCCAGAGACGGGAGATTTGAGCGCGCAGGTGAAGGCGGCTTTGAAATTTCTTAATCCAAAAGTATGAAGATAGCCCGCGGTGAGCAACGAGAGCAATGGGACTTGTTTATAGGGGGGCATAAAATGGCGCCCTTTTTGCAGTCTTGGGGTTGGGGTGATTTTCAGCAAGTATTGGGGCGCGAAGTGGAGCGTTGGGTCGCAATTGACGAGAGTGGCGAGTGGCTGGCGGCGACGCAGGTTATAATTAGTGAGGTAAATTTTAAATTGGCAAAAAAGCGATATTGGTGGGTGGCGCGAGGGCCGGTGGCGATGAAAGGGGACGGTGGAGCACGCGCGGTGGAGGGGCTGATGAAATTTTTGGCAGAAAGAGCGCGAGCGGCGGGAGCGATGTTTTTGAGATGGGAGCCGTTGGATGGTGAGGACGTCGCGGGTGATGAATGGCAGACGGTAAAAAATACGCAGCCGGCAAAAACATGGATGTTGGACTTAAGACCCGAGGCGGAAGAATTACTGGCAATGACTCATCCGAAAACGCGGTATAATATCCGGTTGGCGGAACGAAAAGGCGTGGAAATAGAGGTGGGAAGTGGAGAAAAAATGGTGAAAGATTTTTATAAAGTTTTGAAACATACGGCCGAACGAGAAAAATTCGGGGTTTATGGCGAGAAATATTATAGGCAGCTGGCCGAGTCTTTGGGGTGCGTAGCCGCGGATGGGGGCTGGGTGGATTCAGAAACGGCAAGTTTCAAAATATACGTGGCGCGATTTAAAAATGAAGTTGTCGGCGGGATAGGGGTGGCACTATTTGGAGATATGGCGACATATTTATATGGCGGCTTTGATGAAAAATATAGGGCGTTAATGGCCCCGCATGGCTTGCAATGGCGGGCGATAACGGACGCGCGAGTGGCGGGCTGCCATTATTATGATTTTTGGGGTGTGGCGCCGCAGGGAGCCGATGAGCACGCGTGGGCGGGCTTGTCGCGTTTCAAGCGCTCATTCGGTGGGTTTGAGGTGGATTATCCACGCGCGCGCGAGGTGGTTTTGAATAAAACATGGGCGGGGGCTTATAGATGGGGGAAGCGGTTTTTAAAATAAGGCGCTAACTTGCGAATTTTACGGTAATATGCTAATCTAATTCAAGAACAATAGGTCTTTAACAAAGGAAAGGATAAAAATGACCAAGGATAATAAAAAGCTCAAAAAAGGAAGTGCCCCTTTTTCTAAAGACATTAGAGATAAGCACAAAATTTTAGCGATGCTGGAAAGCTTAGGTGAACGTCAAAATAATCCACCCATGATTTGCGGAACATCGCAATGGAAAAAGACGCTTCGCGAGATTAATGGTCTTGGATTTCACAGTAAGGAAATCAGAAGGCAACTCCTTGACTAACAAAAGAAAGGATCGGAATAACCAAAAAGTTACCGTCGCTAGAACCAAAAAGCGATTTTCAAAAGATCCTGGAAAAAATACCCTATGGGTATAAACAAAAGGACAAATCTTTAGTTCTCAGGCTACTTAGTGGAAGCTTACCGGAACCAAAGGGGCCTACTGTTTGTGGCGCCCCTGAATGGTATGAAACCTTAGGCAAGATAGAGGGGCTGGGCTTTCACGATAAAGCTATGAGAAGGATGTTTCTTGGTTAAGGTAGTCCTGCTCAAAAGTGTAAATAGAGTGCGTCGTTTGAACTAATCGGCGCACTTGTTTTTTTGAAGTTGGCGGTGTGTTTTAGGTATGTTTTACGCACATATTGACTTTTTATACAAATTGTGGTAGACTAAAAGGAGTTGTTTAGAGATTTGAAAATATAAATATAAAGATATAAGGAGGAAAAATGAAAGTCTCGGTTTTGATGTTTGCTCTGGTTTTGGTAGTACTGGCGCCGGTGGTGATGGCTGAAACGGCGGATACAATAAAGCCCGTGGCCGTTGAGAGTCAGATGACACGCGATGTGGTTCTCGTGCCGGATAGCGCTGGGAATATATCTATGTGTCGCGTGACTCTGATTCAAACGGTGAGAGTTTGGACTGAATTTGATGATATCAGTTCAAAATTTTGCCTTTCGAATCAAAGAGCTGCTTTGGAAGTCAATTCCCGGATTTTGCAGAGGATACCTCTGTGCCGGAGTGTCGACGAGGTGAAAGCTTGGTTGGAGAAGCGAGTTTTCCGAAAGATCGACACTCACGATGGCGGTTGGTGGGAAGCGGTAGTGACAGAGGTGGAAACTTTTGAGCTGCCGGTGAAAGATCGGTTTATCGGAAAGCGATAATTCTCGGTAATCAGGTCAACAATGAGTTTTATAGGGCGCGCCTTATAGTCGCGCCTTTTGTTTTTGGGCGGATTGTGGCATATTTAAAGCAGATTTAAATTTAAAATATGAAGAATTTAATTAAAAAACTAATTCCTAGGTCGTGGTTGTTGGCGTATCATAAAACGCTGGCGCGGGCGGCAAGTTTTTGGTATGGGCATCCGAGTAGACAATTGATAGTGGTGGGGGTGACGGGCACTGCGGGAAAAACCACAACGGTGAATTTGATTGCCAGGGCGCTGGAAGCGGAGGGCGCTAAGGTGGGTTTGATGTCTACGATGAATTTTCAAATTGGGGATAAGCGTTGGACGAACGTGACGAAAATGACTATGTTGGGACGCGGCAAACTGCAACAAATGTTGCGCGAGATGGTGACGGCTGGTTGTAGATATGTGGTGGTGGAGACTTCTTCGGAGGGGATTCGCAATAGTCGGCACGTGGGCATTGATTATGATGCGGCAGTGTTGACTAATTTGACGCCGGAGCATATTGAGTCGCACGGTTCCTTTGAAAAATACCAAGCGGAGAAAGAAAAATTGTTTGCCGGGCTGGCGCTGGCG
>CAZJMI010000016.1:0-12911 GCA_964547305.1 uncultured Gammaproteobacteria bacterium | reverse complement strand
CCGGCGCCACACCCGCCAGCGACCTCTCCGCCTTCAAAAAATTTTTTGCCGACCAGGATTTCCGCCCCGATATGCTCAAAATATATCCCACCGTCGTCGTCAAGGGCAGTTTGCTGTATCGTTGGTGGAAAGCTGGCAAATATATTCCCTATCCTGACAAAACTCTGCTTGATCTCCTACTCAAATTCAAAACCCTAGTCCCGATTTATACCCGTATCAACCGCCTCATCCGCGACATCCCCAATACTTCCATTGAAGCCGGCAACAAAATCGCCAATTTGCGCGAAGTTTTACAAAAAGAATTAAAAAAGACCGGTGCGGCTTGCCGTTGCATCCGTTGTCGCGAAATCAAAAACACCGCCTACATCCCGAAAAAAATAAAACTGCGAGAAATTCAATACGCCTCTTCCGGCGGACAAGAATATTTTTTGAGCTACGAAGACCCGACACAAGATAAACTCTTGGCTTTTTTGCGCCTGCGACTACCAGCGCTCACCCCCAAGCATTTTATCCCAGAACTAACTGGCGCCGCCCTCATCCGTGAAGTCCACACCTACGGACACTTGGTTGAAATTTCACACACCGCCTCTGGCGCGACCCAACACTCCGGCTGGGGTAAAAAACTGCTCTTGCAAGCAGAAAAAATCGCCAAGAAAAACGGCTACCAAAAAATGGCAGTCATTTCCGGCGTCGGCGTGCGAGGCTACTATCAAAAACTGGGCTATCGGCTGGAAGGGACTTATATGGTGAAAAGTTTAAAATAATAAAATAGGGGCGTTTATCATACTTTGTATAAATAAACAGCCCCAATTTTTTGAGATGCAGCTTTAACATAATAACGTTTGACTTATTATCTTTTTACCGACAGCGCCGGAGACTTAGTCTTAGCTATTATCGTCAAGAAACATCTCTCCTCGACGACGGAATTCTACCCGATGGTAATCCACAGCAAGATGGGTATAATTCTTTTCATAATTCCACCTCCAATGATTTAAAAGTACTATATGGCTGGCGCGACCCCATGGTAGCACACAAGTCGCGCCATTACCCTCCAGACATATTCACCATGTCTGCTTTTAATTTAACATAAAACCCTAAAATATGCTAGAATAAAGTTATTGTTCCCCTCAAATTATTCTAACACCAGGCCTTATGAAATACCTCGCCCGCCAAGACGCGGCTCTCAACCTCATGATACAACGCGAAATCCGCCGCCAACGCGACAGTCTTTCTCTAATTCCTTCAGAAAACATAGCCTCCATGGCCGTTCTCGAAACTCTCGGCACCCCCCTCACCAACAAATACGCCGAGGGCTATCCCGCCAAACGCTATTACCAAGGCAATGAATATATTGATAAAATCGAAAATCTAGCTCGCGCCCGTGCTTGCAAACTGTTCAAAGCCCGTCACGCCAACGTCCAGCCCCATAGCGGCAGTCAAGCCAACCAAGCCGCCTACATGGCCGTTTTAAAACCCGGCGACAAAGTTCTAGCCATGGACTTGTCCTGCGGCGGTCATTTGACCCACGGCGCCAAATTTAACTTCTCCGGTCAACTGTACAATTTCGTGCATTACGGTGTTGACCGCAAAACCGGACTACTAGATATGGGCGCGGTACGCAAAATCGCCAAAAAAGAAAAACCGCGCGCCATCGTCGTCGGCGCTTCTGCCTACCCCCGTCAAATAGATTTCGCCGCCTTCGGCACCATCGCGCGAGAAATTGGCGCTTACCTAATCGCTGACATCGCCCATATCGCCGGACTGGTAGCCGCCGGCCTTCATCCGTCCCCCTTCCCCCATGCGGACATCGTCACCCTCACCACCCACAAGACCCTGCGCGGACCCCGCGGCGGCTTAATCCTCTGTCAAATCCAAGATCGCCTGGCTGACACCCGCCGCACCCTCGCCTCCAGAATAGACGGCGCGGTCTTCCCCGGCTGCCAAGGCGGCCCCCTGGAAAATACCATCGCCGCCAAAGCCGTCGCCCTCAAAGAAGCCACCAGCCCAGATTTTAAACGCTACCAAAAACGCGTTCTCAAAAACGCTCAACTTTTAGCCGCTCAACTTACCGAGCTCGGGCTTAATCTAGTCACTGGCGGTACCGACACCCATCTATTACTCATCGATACCCGCGAGCTCAAAATTGACGGTCGTCTAGCCGCCGAGCGGCTGGCGCGCATCGGTCTGGATACCAACAAAAACCTTATTCCTTACGACACCGGCACCCCCGACCACCCCTCCGGCCTGCGTCTCGGCACTCCCTCCATCACCACCCGCGGCTTCCAACCTCGAGACATCCCCGCCCTAGCTGAAATCATTTTCTCCGCCCTCACCTGCCGCCTCTCCCAGAAAAAACTCGCCTTCCGCGTCCGCTCACTAGCCCGCCGCTACCCGATTTACCAAGCTTTCTTAAATTAATTCCATGCCCCAATGGTTAAATGGCCGCGCTTTAGCGGATAAAATTTTGACCGAATTAAAAACTGTCATCGCGCGACTGGATTTTCAACCCTGTCTGGCCGCCATTTCCGTCGGCAATAACCCTTCTTCCACCGTCTATCTGCGCCTCAAAGAAAACGCCTGCCAAAAAGTCGGCCTTAATTTTGAACCATACTATTTCGTCTCCGCCACTCAAGCGGAACTTTTAAAACTCATTCAAAATTTGAACTCCCGCCCGGAAATCAATGGCATTCTTTTACAATTACCCTTACCCGAAGGACTTGACCCCGACCCACTCATCACCGCCATTGACCCCGCCAAGGATGTAGACGGCTTTCACCCACAAAACCAGCTCGCTCTCGCAAACAATCACCCCAGCGTTGTCTCCCCACTTTTACGCGGCGCGGGCGAATTATTAAAAACCGTCCTGCCCGACCCCAGCGGCAAAGAAGTTCTCGTCGTCGCCAAAAGCCAAATTTTTGCCCAGGGCGCCACGGATTATTTCAAAACCCTAGGATGTTCAGTAAAAACCCACCTCTTCAAATCTGGCGCAACCCCGAGCCAAAATGAAAACGCCACAAAAATCGCCATCGGCGCGACCAAAAAACCAGACTCCGCCGCCGACATCATTTTCACCGCCATCGGCCGACCCGGCTGCCTCGCCGACTATAATTTTCAACCCGGCGCCATTGTCCTGGATGCTGGTTTCACCCATATTGACGGCCACCCAGCCGGCGGCCTCGACCCCAAAACCGCAGAAAATCCCAATATCGCCTACGCTACGCCCGTCCCGGGCGGCTTGGGACCTCTTACTGTCGCCATGTTGCTCCAAAATACTTACGATTTATCCCAAAAACAAAAACTCCCCGCATAAGGGAGTTTTTGCTATTTACGGAACAATTACATTGTTTCCGGAGCTTTTTCTTCGGGCATCTCTGGCATCTCCGGCATTTTTTCTTCCGGCATTTCCACTTCCGGCTCTGTCTCCACCGGTTCTGCCTCTACTGGCTCGGTCGGCGCTTCCCACTTCACTTCCTCCGGCTTTTCCATTACTTCTTCCTTCTTTTCTTCCGGCGCGACCGTCTCTCCGTCCTTAACTTCTTCTTTGGCCTTAGTTGTCCAGTCCATAAAGCTCAAAACGAGCAAAATGGCCGCCAAAACGATCATGGGCCAAGAATGTTGCCACAGACCAATAATGGCCACGATGTGCCCCAAGACCTTCAAAATGATGGCCAAAGTGCCGTGCTTTTGATTACAATTGCAAAACATAGTACTTTCTCCTTAAGTCACGAGCTGGTCGCGACATTAGTAATTATTACTCCGAGCCGTTCCCTAACGGCTACCTATCCATATTTTACGCCAAGGCCTGTAAAAAAGCAATCATATTTGCTCCACCACCCAATTTTGGGTTAAAATTAAGGACATGCACACACCATTTAAATTTATTCAAACGACTCTTCACTCAAAAAAATTCATCCTTGTCGCGGGAATGATTATTTTGGCCGCTATCTTCATTTATATTTTCTATTCCTGGCCACGACCCCGCGTTTGTTTTGAAAAAACTTGTTTCAAGGTTGAGCTCGCGCGCACCGAAACCAAACAAAAAACCGGCTTGATGTACCGCGAGCCATTAAAACCCGACCAAGGTATGCTTTTTATTTTCCCCACTAGCGAACAACATCCCTTTTGGATGAAAAATATGCGCCAAAATATCGATATTGTTTTTCTAGATGACGACAAGCGCGTCAATTTTATCGCCGCTGACCAACACCCCTGCGCCACCGGTCAATATTGCCCCCTCGTCACCTCCCCCGAAGACACCCGCTTCGTTTTGGAATTGCCCGCCGGTGCCGCCACGCGCCTTAATTTACCCATTGGCGGACAGTGGATGTGGGATATCATCAATGATTAAATTATTATATTTAATAAATTTATTAATTGCTAGTAGTTAGTGTCCGTCCTAGCTTGGCAAAGAAAACCCTCACGCAGGGCGAGCGGGCAGGGTGTCCGCCTTGGGCGGACGAGCGAGCCCGAGTGGGAGCGGCCAGCCCACGCTGGGGACTGGCATAGCGCGTTTTCGTGCTAAGCTAGGACGGACACGATAATAATAATCATCCATTGATTTTTCCCCTCCCGCCCGCTATACTGCTTTAAATTATTAAACTATCAATATGCCCCTATCCATCGGCATCGTCGGCTTACCCAATGTCGGCAAATCCACCCTTTTCAACGCCATCACCTGCGCGCAAGTGGACGCCGCCAATTATCCGTTTTGCACCATTGAACCCAATGTGGGTGTGGTCAAAGTCCCCGATGAGCGACTAGAAAAAATCGCCGCCATTTCCAAGCCCGCCAAAATCATCCACGCCACCATTGAATTCACCGACATCGCCGGCTTGGTTAAAGATGCCCACAAAGGCGAAGGTCTGGGCAATAAATTTTTAGCACATATTCGCGAATGTCACGCCATTTGTGAAGTCGTGCGTGCCTTTGAAAATGAAAACGTCATCCACGTGGACGGCGCCATCAATCCCGCCGCCGACCGCGAAACCATTAATTTGGAACTGATCTTCGCCGATCTAGAAACTGTCACCAACCGCCTCGCAAAAACTGTCAAAGAAGCCCACCGTGGAGACAAAGAAGCCATCAAACAACAATCCTGGCTGGAAAAATTAAAAACTCATCTGGAATCAGGGCAAGCCGTGCGTACCATCACTCTTTCCGACGAAGAACATGATTTTGTCAAAACTTTGAACCTGCTCACTATCAAGCCTATTATCTATATTTTAAATACCGCCGAGCAAGGCACCACCACCACTGACACTTCTGGCTGGGATGGTCAAACCATCGTCATCAACGCACAGCTGGAAGCGGAAATCGCCACCCTGCCCCCCGAGGAACAAGCCGGTTTTTTACAAGCAATGGGACTTGAGGAAAGCGGCCTCACCCGCCTCATCCGCGCCGCCTATGGCTTGCTCGGCTTGCAGTCATTTTTCACCACCGGCGCCGACGAAACCCGCGCTTGGACTATCAAAAAAGGTACCAAAGCCCCGCAAGCCGCCGGCGAAATCCACGGCGACTTTGAAAAGGCCTTCATCCGCGCGGAAGTCATCAACTGGCAGGACTTTATCAAGACCGGCAGTGAATTAGCCGCGCGCGAGCAAGGCCTCATGCGCTTGGAAGGCAAAGACTATCTCGTCCAAGACGGCGACATTTGTAATTTTAGGGTAGGGATATAATTGATAAATGTATAGTATAATTAACATATATATACTTTAATAAATTCCATATGAAAAAATTGGAAATTAAAAAAACAGATCCCAAAAACTATGAAGTATATACATTTTTACTCATAGTTATAGGATATTTCGCTACAAAAATCGGTGGGATAATTGGCATACTTGGTTCAATTATGATAATTATTGGCATAATACATTTTTTTATATGGATTCGATATAAATTTAGTAAACATGCCTAAAAAATTAAAAATAATTAATCAACCCTATGCGAAAAATCATTAAAGAAAATTTTTGGGCGGACATCATCATCACAATCATATTAATTAGCATATTCTCCCCAATCAACACTTTCCTCACCAGTCTCGACTTATCTGCCACTGACCTTAACAACATGCTAATTACTGTGTCTATGATATCGGTAATCGCCTGTTTTGGGAATTTTACTTTTACTTATGAAAAAATTAATCAAAACAATCCTTTGCACAGGTACCTGGCACATTTTGTCACCGGATCGTTCATGCTGGTACTCGGCATAACATTAATTTTTTTGGACATTCTACTATCATTTATCATCGGCCATTTTCTACTGATAGACATATCTTTTATTATTCTTTATTTGGCCAACATAGGCTTTGATTTCTGGGATATTTTACGAGGAACTATCGGTAGCCCAAAATAAATATGGGGATACGACATTTTTGCCGCACCCCATAAGAAAACCTTAAACATCCGCAATGACCGTATAGTCTGCCGTTCCACGCTCCCATCTTGGATTAAAGTGTGGATTTTGGAGGGTTCCTTTATACAGGGGGCTTAGTTCTTCATCATCACCCTTAAAAACGACCTCCGTTTCCGTTATAACGACCAAACAGTCATTACACCCAAAACCTGACTCCGTAGCCTCATTATAAACTCGCTCTGCGGTTACCGGCCACATTGCCTTTAATGTCTCTGCAAGAGCATTCGCATTGCAACCATCACAGCCAACAACAACCTTCATCAACACCTTGTCACCTGATTTTATAGTGACCAATCCTTGTGTTGCCATGTACGCGCCTCCTTATACGTTTATTTACTGCCTTTTTTAATTACTAACGCAATATACCACAAACTATTACTATTGTCAAGCAAAATACTTTGCGTAGCCTACACCTTCCTCAACCTGACCACCTCTCGCCCCACTCTCTGTCCTGGCCGCGAGTATATGAGATTGCCACGTCCTGTCTCCGCCGCACCCAATTTCCGCCGCCACTCCACCGGCAGTATATATTCCAGCTCAAATCCCAGCGCCCGCCAATCTATCATTCCAATCTCCGCTGGCTGCCCCTCTTTTAATTGCCATTGCGGCCACAGCCACAATATCACCCCGCCTGGCTTCAAAACCTTTTGCGCCTGACCCAAAGTCGCCTCGTAAAGCTCCTTCAGATCCTTCTTAATTTTTGAAATTTTTAAATATCCGCGCGTAGGACCCAAATACGGCTCACTCACTATCCCTTCCACGGTGCCTGCGCCCCAAATATCAGTCAAATCCTCCACCGCGCCCGCCTTCACCTGCCATTCACCCCTGACGCCCGCTGTCTGCCCTTGTAGCCACCGCAAATTGCTTTCTGCCCCTTCGACCGCCTCGCGGCTAATATCACTACCCCAGGCCCGCTCATAACCTAGCATCAAAGCCTCCTGCAGCATCGTCCCCGCCCCACAAAATGGGTCCAAAATAGTCCCTCCAGTCGGCACACCCGCCAAATTCAGCATTATTCTGGCCAACTTCGGTGGTAGCATGCCCGCTCGTGCGTCACGCTCCGGCCGTCCGAAGTCTCTCCGCCCAAATTCTTCAAATTCCTGCACCGCCAAGCTCCTGCCCAAGAAAAAGCATTCTCCAGCATCTATTACCACTAATTCTGCGCCCCTATCCAACAGATGATTTTTCGCCACTATCACCGCCGACAAAGCCTTTTCTTTGCCCTGCACCCAGCGCGCGCTATATCCCCTTCCTTTGAGTATCCTCTTTATTTCCAAAGCAAAGACCCTGTCTGGCATGTTCAAAGCCTTTTCTATATTCCCACTGCCATAATGACTCAACCCGAAATATATTTTATTCCCACTTTTCTCTTTAGTCTTCAATAATTCGTTCAAAGCATCATCCTTGGTAATTTTCGACATTTTTCGCCCTACTCCACATTTAATCGTCCCGCCTAAAACCTTCATTACTTTTTGTACCTCGTCCTCGCTGACATTTACTTCCGCAATCACAAAACTAGCCTCCAGGGTCTCTATACTGTATTTCCAGCCGCGCTTTTCCCATACCGCCAGCAATTCTGCCAAAGACAGCGCCGGTTGATGTCCTAAAATGAAGAAAAATTGTGCCATATATTTGAAATATTACTTTGCCCTTGCCTAAAAAAGAAACTTATGCTAGCATAAATGCAGTTTTATTAATATATTAGCTCGCGACACAAGATGGTTAATCACTACGAATTGCTCTACATTCTGGGAGCCAAAATGACAGAAGAAGAAGTCCTACCTATCATTGATGGTATCACGAACCTCATCAAAGAGATAGGCGGCGAAATCAAGCGTGAAGAGAACTGGGGAAAGCGCAAGCTGGCTTACAGTATTGACCGCTTTCAATACGGTTACTATTTCTTGTCGGTCATTGATATGGAGCCTGAAATGGTTCCAAAGCTCAATGATCAATTGCGGTTAAGCCATGATATCATTCGCTATCAGATTGTCAAAGTCAAAAGCGTTGATCGTCCGCAAAAGTTACGCCCGGAACCGGAAAAATCAGCCAAAATTACCTATTTTGGCGATGACGAGATGGAGACGCCCGGTCGTCAGTTCCATCGTTCCGCCTCCGCCCCCGTTTCTGCTCCACAAAAACAGACTGTCCCCACCACAGAAACACCAAGCGCGGATAAGTCTCAAACAGATGCGGTAGAAACTACCCCGACCGAATCAGCCAAGAAACCCGCCAAAAAGGCCAAAATCAGCATTGAAGAACTGGACCAAAAGATTGACGAAATCTTAAAAGTTTAAACTTCAATTAATTAATCGCGTCATCGGCTTTCAGCCTAATGGCGTCAAAAGGACAAAAAACATGGATCTCAACAAAGTCATGCTCATCGGCCGTTTAACTCGTGACCCTGAACTGCGTACCACGCCCCAGGGCACCAATGTCGCTTCTTTTTCGGTAGCCACCAAGCTAATGTGGAACGACAACAATGGCACGCGCCAAGAAAAGACCGAATTTCACAACATCGTTGCCTGGAGAAAGCTTGGTGATATCTGCGGCCAGTATCTTAGAAAGGGCATGCAGGTCTATATTGAAGGCCGTTTGCAAACCCGCTCATGGGACGACCAATCTGGCAATAAACGCTACCGCACCGAAGTCGTAGCCGATAACATGATCATGTTGGGCAGTAAAGCCTCAAACACCGCTGCTCCTTCCGGGGAACCATCCTACCAAGCCACCCCCGAACCTGCCGCCCCCACTGGGGCTGAAGAGGAAGTCAATGTTGAAGAAATTCCGTTTTAATTAAATCCTAAAGGTATAACTTATTATGCGTAGTAAAATTTCCCCCCTGGAAAAAAAGAAAGACTGTTATTTCTGCGTTAACGGCCTGAACGAAGTGGACTACAAGGACATCGATCTCCTGCGCCGTTTTATTTCCCCCTACACTGCCAAAATTTTCCCGCGCAAAAAAACCGGTGTCTGCTCCAAGCACCAACGTCATTTAGCCGATGCCATCAAACGCGCGCGCTTCGTAGCACTTCTTCCCTTCGTTAAAAAATAATCCCGACCTCCTATGCCCAATATATCTCTCAATGCCGTTCGTCCCGGCACCTGTGTTAAAATCGACAATCAGCCATATATTGTGCTTACCACCCAACACTCCCATGTGGGTCGCGGCGGAGCGACTTTAAAACTCAAAATCAAAAACCTCATTTCCGGCGGAGTTTTAGAAAGAACATTCAAGGGCGATGACAAACTCGAACAAGCCGATACCGAACGTCGTCAGGCCAGTTTTCTTTACGCTGAAGAAAATCGCCAAACCGCCTCTTTTATGGAAACTGAATCCTACGAGCAAGTAGAGCTTAGTCTAGATACCGTTTCTGCTCAACTACCATATCTCAAAGAAGGCGCCACGGTCACTCTACTATTTTTTGAGGGTCTTCCCATCGGCCTCGAAATTCCCCTCAAAGTTGAGTTAAAAGTCACCAGTGCTCCTCAAGGTATTCGTGGAAACACCGCTCAAGGCAGTGTCACCCAGCCCATTACTTTAGAAACTGGGCTCATCATCAACGCCCCTCTATTTATCAAAGAAAACGACATTGTGCGCGTTAATACAGAACGTGGCGACTATGTAGAACGCGTCTAAATCGCCCAGTCGCACCTACCAATTTAACCTCACTTAATAAAAAATTCCCCGTCGACTTCGTCGGGGAATTTTTACTTCATATCCTAAGACGCTTTATAGCAGATGCGGCAGCACCAGACGATCAACTTTTTCCCACATTTCCTCCAAACTACCACAGTTTATCAGGAAAATGTCGGTTACTTCCGCGCCATCTGGGGCATCGGCTGGGTGTTCCATATCACCGACCCAGCCCTCTCGCCCCGTGGCGATAAAATACTCCACCACTGGCAATATGGATGTCTCCGTCTTGCTAGCATCGTGGTTTTCCCAATCCGGCCGCCATACCACGATATTCAAGCCGCCGTGCTCTTTGGCCGCGCGCATTTCCTTGGGATAGCGACTGTCTCCGATCACTGTTGGCCGCCCCCCTTGTGCGATTCGCGTAAACAGCACATCAATCCATACCGATGACTTCATGGCTCGGAAATAATCACCAATGTTCTGCAACATTTGGCGCATCGTCATCTGGAATCCTCCCGGCGGAAATTCCGCTTTAGTTTTCCATTCTTCCACGAATTCCATGGTCACGCCGAAAGTATCGCATACTATCTGCTTAATAGCTTGCGCGAAAGCATTTCGCTGCCAACGCAGTCCTCCTTGATTGACAGCATTTAATTTTTCTATTAAATGCTTGGTCACGGCATCTTTGCCACAACGCATTTGTCCGGAAACGCAAATAATCCTTGGATTACTTTTTACCATACTCACTGCTTAGCCTCCTTTTTCCTTTTAAACGTACTAAAACTCCTTTATTTTTACTATTTATACTGCTCCTCATCTTTATGTGCCGCCTGCCAAATCAGCTGTCTAATTTTCTCCGACATTTTCGGGTTATCTTTCAAAGACAATTTAGCCTTCTCGCGACCTAGCCCCAGTTTTTCATCACCAAAACTGTAAGAATTTCCGCTCTTGCCTACCACTTTATACAATGTTCCGATATCTATCAAGTCACCCGATAAAGATATCCCTTCATTATACATAATATCAAACTCGCAAGTTCTAAACGGAGGCGCCACCTTATTCTTCACTACTTTAACCTTAACCCGATTTCCAATAATCCTATCCCCCATCTTAATCTGTGCCGCCCGCCGTACTTCTACGCGCACCGATGAATAAAATTTCAATGCCACCCCGCCAGTTGTCGTCTCCGGATTACCGAAAACGATCCCGATTTTCATTCTGGTCTGATTGATAAATACCACCACGGTCTTTGTTTTGCTTATAATCGCCGCCAGCTTACGCAATGCCTGGCTCATCAACCGCGCCTGCAACGCCATATGATGATCGCCCATTTCTCCTTCAATTTCTGCCTTGGGTGTCAAAGCCGCCACCGAATCCACTACTATCACATCAATTCCATTGGAACGCACCAAAGTTTCTACAATATCCAAAGCCTGCTCACCATTATCCGGCTGCGATATCAATAATTCATCTATATTCACTCCTATTTTATTGGCATATTCCGGGTCTAAAGCATGCTCCGCGTCCACAAATGCGGCTATTCCGCCGCTTTTTTGCGACTCCGCTATTATATGCAGGGCCAAAGTCGTTTTACCCGACATTTCCGGTCCATATACTTCAATAATTCTTCCTCGCGGCACGCCGCCCGCCCCCAAGGCCAAATCCAACGACAAACAGCCCGTCGGTATCACCTCTACCACCATTCTACTGGCATCCTTTAACATCATAATAGCGCCTTCGCCAAAACGCTCCTTTATCTGACTGATCGCCTCTTGCGTGGCCTGAAACCGCGCTTGACTTTCTTGTTTACTAGCCCCCTCTTTCACTTCTTTTTGATTTTTTTCCGTCATAGTTTTGCTTTAAAATTGGCCTACTTATAAATTAATTGCCGGCAGCCCCTCCCGTCTCACTTGTTCACTACTGTCCATAATTATTTTTCTTGTCACTGTCGCCTCTCTGCTATGCTTACGACTAGCCGTCACCAAAATTGTATTTAGCCCCTCTTGCAAAATAAATTTCTCTTTAAACCCGCCCCCAGCGTCACAACTCACCGCCTGATTATTAATTTTTACCTGTGTCTCACTAGCTGCCCGACCCACTATCTCAATCTCTCTTTCCTGTGTAATCATATCGCTGGCCGGATATATAATCTGCAAATTCGGCAATGATGTGCTCCGCAAGAAACTCAAACCAAAATACAGTCCCACCGCCACCACCGCCAAAACTGAAGCGCCAATACTAATTAGTCTCGGATGTGTTATCCAAGTTCGCTTATTAATCTGCTCTCCCGTAGGCGGCTTTTTTAATGTTGTATTCCCGCGATATTCTTTCACTAACCAAGTCTGCGCCCTTTCGACATCCAGTCCCACCAATTCGGCATATTGTTTGATAAATCCCATGGCATAAATTTTACCCGGCAAATCCTCATAGCGCCCCTCTTCTAAAGCTACCCAATAATTAACCGCCACTCCGGTTTTTTCTTCCAAAACATCAAGTTCCCAGCCTTTTGCCAGCCGCGCGACCACCAGCCACGCGCCTAAGCGTGAAGTCGATAGAATTCTTTTGTGTTTAAATCCGGTCATAAATTATTTTAAAATTAACCCCCTACTCATCCTCAGCATCACTATCGGAATCATTGTCATCGTCGTCACCAATAACCTCATCCTCATCGACAATATCTTCTTCTTCTTGATACTCCTCGTAACGATTCAAATCCAAATCTGCGCGCGCCACCGAGCCATCCATGTCTTTTGTTATTAAAATATCTCGTGGCTTAGCCCCATCAACCGGCCCGATAAATCCATGACTCTCCAAAATATCCAGCAACCTGGCCGCCCGTGCGTAACCGATCTTTAAT
>CAZJMI010000015.1:0-13225 GCA_964547305.1 uncultured Gammaproteobacteria bacterium | reverse complement strand
GCGGTGATTCGTGGGATTATCAATCGTGGTGGCGAACAAGGAGCACAACATTCACAAGCGTTGCAGGCGTTGTTCGCGCATATTCCCGGGTTGAAAGTAGTGATGCCGGCGAGTGCTTATGATGCCAAGGGCCTGATGATAGCCGCTATTAATGATGGTGATCCAGTGATATACATCGATGACCGCTGGTTGTATGGCGAGACGGAAGATGTGCCAGAAGGAATCTATACCGTGCCGATAGGCAAGGGCGTGATTAAACGCAAGGGCAAGCATATTACGGTCGTGGCGTTGTCGTATATGGTCAAAGAGGCTATGGCGGCGGCGGATGAATTGGCGCAGCAGGGGATTGAGGTAGAAGTGATTGATTTGCGGAGTGCCAAGCCATTGGATATAGATTTGATTTTGGAATCGGTGGCTAAGACTGGTAATTTGCTGGTAGCGGAAGCGGCCTGGACGGGCTTTGGCGTGAGCGCAGAAATCAGCGCGCAGATTGCCGAGCGCGGTTTTAAATATTTAAGAAGTCCAATTACACGCGTATGCATGCCGAACGTACCAGCGCCGGCGAGTAAAAGTTTGGAGGCGGGATTTTATATCGGCAAGGATGAAATCGTGGCCGAGGCCTTGAAACAGTTGGGGAAATAGGCATAATATTATATAATATAGTTAATTAAAGGTCGGTTAATTAATCAAAAAATTACAAAAATATGGAATACAATATAAATTTTATTAGAAACAGCTATACTAGATTTGCCGAACAGCACAAAGATGAGCTGATTGGCGCTTTTTGGGACTGCGTGAGTAAGGGAAATCTAATTCTAAGAGAAGAGGTTATCCAGTTTCAAGAAAACTTGGCTAAATATACTGGTACCAAATATGGGATAGGTACCAATTCTGGTACCGACGCTTTGTTCCTTTCTTGTTTAGCTTTGGGTATCAAGGGAAATTGGGATTATCTTTTGAAACAAGTTTACGAAGGCAAAATAACTATTGATGAGGCGGAACAAAAATTTGAAGGTGATGAGGTGATAACCGTGGCACATACGTTTATCGCGTCGATTCAATGTATAGTGCACGCGGGCGCCAAGCCGGTTTTGGTGGATGTCGGTCCGAACGAATTGATGGATGTTTCGCTGATAGAAGCGGCGATTACACCGCGCACACGAGCGATTTTGCCGGTGCATTTTCACGGGAAAGTTTGCGATATGGACAAAATAATGGAGCTGGCGAAGAAGTATAATTTACTGGTGATCGAAGACGCGTGCCAGGCTCTCGGCTCTAGTTACAAAGGCAAAATGGCCGGTAGTTTCGGGGATGTAGGTTGCTTTAGTTTTAACACACCTAAACTGATGGGTGGTTGGGGCGACGGCGGAGGCATCGTCACCAACAATAAGGAATTGGCAGAAAAACTGTATTTGCTGCGCAACCATTGGAACATGGCACAAACTTCAGTCAATATGCCAGATTTTCCAACTCCCGAGATAGTGCAGTGGGCATGGAAATCGAGAATAGATAATATCCAAGCCGCTTTATTGAATGTGAAATGGAAATATTATCCAGATATGCTAAATAGGAGAAAAGAAATCGCTAATCTGTATTGCGAAGGAATGAAGGGATTGCCGATTAAGCTGCCGATTTATGGCGATGAGGATGTGATTCAAGAATTTATTGTCAGAATAGGTAGTGACGAAGAACGGCAGAAATTCAAGGAATTTATGGACACCAAGGGAGTCGAGCTTTTGATCAGAGAGACTACCCCTAATCATAAGGTGAAATATTTGCACTTGGACAAATTCAATCTGCCGGTGACGGAAAATATTTCTAAAGATGCTTGTCGGTTGCCATGTTATCCCGAATTAACTAATGAAGAAGTGAACTATGTGGTTGAAAGCGTTAAGGAATTCTACAAAGGCTAAGAATATAATTTCAACTGTCCGCCGCCAGAAGAGACCAATTTTTTTGGTGGCGGACGCGGCCGTGCTGATTTTGGCGGCATGGTTGTCTTTTATGTTGCGATTTGAGGGAAGCATTCCTTTCAACCATTGGGTGAATGTGTATACTTTGATGGCTGTTTCGGTGGCTATCAGTCTGCCTATTTTTTACTGGCAGAGATTGTATCATTTCACGTGGTCATACGTTAGCGTAAGCGATCTGTATCGGGTGGTGCGCTCGGCGGCATTGGCCAATGTTTTGGTGATAGTTTTGATATTCGTTTTGCGCGACTGGGCACCGTTTGTGGGTTTCCCGCGGTCGGTGGCAGCGGCTAACTTTTGTTTGTCAATTATTTTTATCGGCGGCTTGCGTATCAGTAAGCGGTTATTCGTGGAAGTACTACAAAAGACACAGGGAGGCGGTAAACGAGTTTTGATAGTGGGGGCCGGCGAGGCCGGTACGGCTCTGGCGCGTTCGATTATCAAGGGACAAGGATATGATTTGGTAGGTTTTGTGGATGATAATACTAATAAATTGGGCACGCGCATTTATAATTATCCGGTGTTGGGTAATCGGCAGGCGTTGCCGCAGGTTTTGAAAAAGTATGAAGTAGAGGAAGTAATCATTGCTTTTTCTTATGTGCACAATAAAATAATTCGCGAGACGGTGCAGATTTGTCGCGATGCCGGTTTCAAAAATATAAAAATATTACCCAGCTCCTTGGAGATTTTGTCTGGGCGCGTGACACTTTCCAACGTGCGAGATATTTCAATCGAAGATTTATTGGGGCGAGAAAAAATTCAAATTAGCACCAAGGAAATTAGTAATTTTTTATCGGATAAGGTAGTGATGGTGACCGGTGGAGCGGGCTCGATAGGTTCGCAATTGTGTCAGCAGGTTTTGAAATTTAATCCGAGTTTGTTGATTGCCATCGATAAGGATGAGACGGGAATTTTTCACCTGGAGCGTAAATTAAATACATTGTTTCCAGCAGTGAAGAAGGTTTTTGTGGTGGGTAATATTTGTAATGAGGTAAAGATGGACTATTTATTTAAGACGTATAAACCACAAGTGGTATTTCACGCGGCAGCCTACAAACATGTGCCGGTGATGGAGTATAATCCGGAAGAAGCAATTCAAAATAATATCTTCGGGACTTTGGTGGTGGGACAAATGGCGGCGCGTTATAATGCCGAGAAATTTGTGGCCATTTCCACGGACAAAGCCATCAACCCGACATCCATGATGGGGGCCAGTAAGCGGGTGACGGAGCTGATTTGCCAATATTTGAACGCGCAAAGTCCGACTAATTTTTGCGCGGTGCGGTTTGGTAATGTACTGGATTCGCAGGGCAATGTGGTCGGTATTTTTAAAGATCAAATTAAGCAGGGCGGTCCGGTGACGATTACCAGCTTGCAAATGAAACGCTATTTTATGGTGACTAGCGAGGCTTGCTTGTTGGTAATGCAGGCGGGCGCGCTGGGTCAAGGCGGTGAAGTGTTCGTGTTGGATATGGGTGAGCCGATTATGATTGCGGACTTGGCCAAAGAAATGATAAAATTATCAGGGTACGAGCCGGAGATAGATATTGAGATTATTGAAACTGGTTTGAGACCGGGGGAAAAATTGTTTGAAGAGATTATGTCGCACACCGAAATTCCCACCAAGCATGAAAGAATTTTTGTGGCGCAGTTGCAAGGAGTGGACGGCGAAATGTTGCTGGCGAGCTTAAAAGAAATGCGAGTGTATTTGGGGCAGCAGAATTATAGTGGTTTGCCGGAATTGGTGAAAAAGTTGGTGCCGGAATTTGACCGAAGCAATTAAGCAGTTTTAAATAAAAAATTTATGTTAAAAAGGAGTATTTGGCTGGGAATCTTGGCGATGTTTTTGGGTATCGGTTTAATGGCCGGAGCAAAGGCGAGTCAAGCCGCAACCAGCTTGGAAGTGACGCCTTTGGCGCAAAAGAATGTGTACGCGGGGCAGTTTGATGTGCTGGTATATGATTTTAATTTAAAAACTGACCAGATGGATTTCTTGCAGGCGATGACGATCAACCAAACGGGCTATATTCAGATGGAGTGGGAACTATCTAAAGTAATTTTGTGGCAAGATGAGGGGCCATCCGGTTTCCAGGGAATGGGGATTGACGCGCGATTGGGAAAGGGCGTGGCTACTAGCAATGGTTTTGCGTGGCAGAAATTAAATGTGGATATCCAACCGGGGGATAATCATTTTTTTGTAAGTATTGAAACTACGGACAGACGTTTTAGTTCAAAGCGTACTTTATATTTTAGTTTGCCGGATATGCACGATGTTAATGGAGATGGAATATACCAGGACGGAGACGCGGGGATATTTCTAAATTCTAAGGCTAAATTTCCAGTGGGGCAGTCGGTGATGAATCAGCTTAGCGTGGTGACATCAACAGCTGATACTTTCGCACCCAAAATGACGTTGACCAGCAACCATAGTGAAGATTATAATGAATTTTGGATGGGCGGGGATATTCGTGAGGATGGACGTTCGGGTTTAAATTCGGCAGAAATTCAGATTACTCCGGTAGGCGGGGAAACTGGTGTCTGGGCGCCGGTAATTTATGGTACGCGGGCGTGGATCTATCGGGCCAGCTTGGAAGACGGGGAATATTTAGTAAGTTGGCGGGCGACCGATGGTAACGGTAATCAGGTGGTCGGTGAGCCGATAACTTTGACGGTTAAAGCGAAATAGCTAGGCGGGAAAAATTGCCTTTTAAAGGTGAAAATGTTAAAATTAGAGCCATAAATAATGGTTTTAATTTTATGTTTAAAGAAAAGTGTCAAGGGGCAAAAAAAGTAATCATGGTTGCGGCGGTGACGACGTTGGTATTCGGTGGTAGTTTGGGTGGTTGGGCGGTGGTAGCGGCGAGCGACTATAAAGCAGCCTACATTCCCAATGACTATTTGGCAGTCAGACAGGGCAATTTTGAAGCGGTGCGTGCGCCCCAGGCTTGGGATATAACGCGCGGCGTGCCTGGAGTGGTGGTGGCGGTGTTGGATACGGGCGTGGCGATAGACCATCCGGATTTGAAAGAGAATATTTGGACGAATATAGAAGAAATTCCCAATAACGGAATTGATGACGATAAAAACGGCTATGTGGATGACGTACGTGGTTGGGATTTCGTAGGACGAGACAAAGATCCTAATCCGGATTTTAATGTCGGATATATGGAGGCGGGTGTACAACATGGAACAATTGTGGCAGGAGTGATAGCGGCGCGAGGTGACAATAAAGAGGGGGTAGTGGGAGTGTGTCCAAATTGCAAAATTATGCCTTTGCGGGTGTTAAATAGCCAGGGTGTTGGGGATGCTTCGGTGGTGGTAGAGGCGATTGAATATGCCATTTCCAATGGGGCCAATGTGATAAACATGAGCTTTGTGGGGGACGAGCGCAGCCAAATGCTGTATGATGTGATTAAGAAGGCTTATAATGCCGGAATCGTGGTCGTGGGAGCGGCTGGCAACGACACTTTAACCAATGGTAGTAACCTGGATGGTAAGGCAATGTACCCGGTGTGTTTCGATGAATACGAGGGTGAAAATTTTATTTTGGGTGTGGCGGCGCTGGATAACGATGGGAAGAGAGCGGGGTTTTCAAATTTCGGCAAAAAATGCGTGGATATTTCCGCGCCCGGGACTAAAGTATATAGTACGGGTGTGTATAGTCCGGGGAAAGAACATTTTGAGAGTTATTATACCGGTTATTGGTCGGGAACTTCCGTGGCAGCTCCATTGGTGGCGGGAGTGGCGGCTTTGATTAAATCTTTGAATCCTCAAATTTCCGCAGGCCGTATAATACAAGAAATTTTATCCAGCGCTAAAGATGTGACCGCGATTAATCCCGATCATAAAGATGATTTGGGTAGGGGTATGTTGGACGCGTATCGGGCGGTGAAGAATGTGGATGAGTCTCTAAAAAACGCGAGGGCGAATAAGTATATTGTGACGGGGGCCGGTCGCGGCGAGGAATCTTATGTTAGTTTGTTTAGTCCAGATGGGCTGACAATTAATAAATTTATGGCCTACAATAAAAATTTTAGGGGTGGAATTACGGTAGCGACGGGCGATGTGTTGGGAAATGGCGAGGAGCAGATTGTCACTGGCGCGGGAATTACCGGCGGGCCGCATGTGAGGGTTTTTGATAAAGAGGGCACAATATTGAGTGAATTTTTCGCGCTGGAAGATAATTTTCGGGGCGGCATAAATGTGGTAGTTGGAGATTTTAATAATGATGGAAAAGCGGAAATAGCTGTCGCACCACAGAGTGCTTACGCGCCATTGGTGAGGATTTTTGACAGCAAGGGAAACAAATTAAATGAGTTTTATGCCTACGATGTAAATTTCAAGGGTGGAGTGAGCTTGGCGGCGATGGATTCTTACGGGTTTGGTGGGCAATGGATAGTGACGGGTGCCGGAGCCGGAGGCGGTCCGCAAGTACGAGTTTTTGACTGGCAAGGCAAAGTGCAAAATGAATTTTTTGCGTATCGAAAAGATTTTGTTGGTGGAGTGAATGTGGCGGCCGGGGATTTTGATAGCGATGGTTTTACGGAAATAGTGGCGACGGTGGCGGGGCAGAGCAATCCTTACGTTAGAGTTTTTGGGCGACATAATGCTTTGCAAATGCAGTTTTTGAGTTATATGGCAAAGACGAACTTTGGTTCACACGTGACGGTGGCGGATGTCAATCGGGATGGTAAATTGGAGATGATTTTCGCGCCGGGAGAGGGTGGTAGTCCGCAAGTCAGAGTATTTGGCTCTAAAGGTGAAATTTTGAGTCAATTTTTCGCGGGAGCCAGTAGTTGGCGCGGCGGAGCCAGTGTGGCGGTTTTGCGAGTCAATTAATTAATTTTAAATAGTAAACTTATGCTCAAAGAACAAGAAGTCGATTTGGAGTATGTTTCCGGCAAAAAAAATGTGTTGGTAATTGGCGGGGCCGGGTTTATCGGTTCAAATTTGTGCGAAGAATTGGTTAAAGAAAGCAACGTGTTGTGCGTGGACAATTATTTGACCGGAGCGGAAAATAATATTGACCATTTACTGCCGCTGGCGAATTTTGAATTTATTAAGCATGATATCAGTCAGCCGCTGGATTTGGAGGCGGTGGTGGAGGCGGCTAAATTTAAGGTTAAATTTCAGAGTGTGCAAGAAATATATTACGCGGCGTGTCCGACTTCACCCAAAGAGCATGACCAATATCCAATAGAAACATTGCTGGCGAATTCGGCGGGCGTGAAAAACGCGTTGGATTTGGCGGTGAAATATAAAGCGGCAATAACATTTTTCTCAACTTCGTTGGTTTATGGTGAGCCGGAAAATGAGCGGGCTATTAAAGAAGACTATGTTGGGCGAGTAAATCAGTTAGGCGCGCACAGTTGCTATGATGAGGGTAAACGATTCGCGGAGGCGATGGTGGCGAATTATCAAAAAAAATATGGGCTGCAAGCCAAGATCGCCAGGATTTTCAATACTTACGGTCCGCGCATGAAGGTCGGGGATAATTTATTGATTCCGTATTTTATACAGCAGGCCCTGGCCGGCGCGTCGATAGAGATTCAAGGGCCGAGTGAACGACAAGTGGCGATTTGCTATGTAAAAGATATGGTGGACGGATTGATTAAATTAACGCGCAGCGAATTTACCGGTCCGATGAATTTGGGAGCGGATAGTTTGGTGGGTGCGAATGAGCTGGCGCAAAAAATTATCGCTTTGACGGGCTCGCAAGTGCAGATTACGGCGGCGGGCGGCGAGATTGAAGGCGCGGGGCAAGGATTGCCGGACATTGGATTGGCGAGGAAGACTCTGGAATGGTTTCCGGTGGTTAACTTGGATGATGGCTTACGCAAAACAATTGATTTTGTTAAAGTGGCACAGGGACGCGTGAATAAGTTTGTTTAAGGCTCGGGGAGCGAAAATTGAATGGAGGGGGTTGCTGATTAATTGAGAATAATGAAAACTTTAGTCATAGTACCAGCTTATCGGGCCGCGAAAACTATCGTGGCGGTTATCGGCTCATTGCGGGGGCTGGTTTTTGTGACAGAAATAGTGGTAGTGGACGATGGTTCGGACGATGATACTGTGTTGGTGGCGCGAGAGGCCGGAGCCACGGTTTTGCGACACGCGATTAACAGAGGACAGGGAGCGGCTTTGCAAACCGGTCAAGATTATGCTCGGTATAAGGGGGCAGACGCGGTGATTCATTTTGACGCTGACGGGCAGCATAGAGCTGAAGACGTGATGCGTTTAATGGAATGTCTTTGGAATGATCACGCGGATGTGGTTTTTAGCAGTCGTTTCGCGGGGGCGGTGGAAAATTTGGCATGGAGCAAGAAATGGCTGATATTGAAACCGGCGATAGTTTTTAGCAATTTTTTATCCGGGGTGAAATTGACGGACGCGCATAACGGTTTGCGAGCATTAAATCGGCGGGCGTTGGGGAAAATTAACATTACTCAAGATCGGATGGCACATGGAACGGAAATTGTAAGTTTAACGCGACGGCATGATTTGCGTTGGGCGGAAGTACCGGTGACGATTATTTACAATAGATACGGACAAGGTTTAGGCGGCGGTTTGAAAATTTTTAAAGAATTATTTTTTGATAAATTTTTAAGATGTTGGTAAAAATCGTTTTATTATTATTCGTACTTTTCGCGGTGGCGCGCTTGGTTAAGCGCTTTAGACAACGGGAAGTGAATGGGCGAGAGCTGGGCGTGTGGATGATTTTGTGGTTGGCGGTGACGGGGGCGGTGATTTGGCCGCAAAAGACCGACGCACTGGCACAATTCGCGGGAGTCGGCCGTGGGGCGGATTTATTGGTATATATATCAATTCTAGCCTTATTTTATGTGGCTTTTAAGCTACTGGTGGCTGATAAAAAGAAACAAGGCGAGATTACAGAATTGACGCGTCAGTTGGCCTTAAAGGAGGCGCAAAAAGGGGAGTCGAGGAATAATAATCAAGATAAATTATTATGAGTATGAGCGCGGAGGGCCAAGTGGTGGTCAAGGATGTGACTGACGCCAGGGAAAATGGTAGCGCGCGTTACCCACGCGTGGTGGTAATATTGGTTTTGTATAACAGTTTAAAATATTTACCGGAGTGTCTGGAAAGCTTGAGTAAGCTGAATTATCCAGCAGAGGCGTTGAAAATTATCGCGGTGGATAATCAATCGCCGGAGCCAGAGGCAGAATATTTGCGAAAAAGTTGGTCACAGGTGAAGGTGCTGGTGAGCGCAGAAAATAGTGGTTACGCGGGGGGGAATAATTTGGGACTAAAAAAGGCTCTGGCGGAAGGATTTGACTATGCTTGGGTGTTGAATCCGGATACGGTGATGGAGGCGGATAGTTTGAAAAAAATGGTAGCGGCAGGTGAGGCGGATGAAGAAATAGGTTGTTTGCAGCCCAAGATTTTGATTTATGATCAGCCGGAGTTGATACAAACGGGCGGCAATCAAATGCATTATTTGGGTTTGGCATATTCGGGGGGATATAAACAGCCCACAGAGAGTCTAACGGGCGCACCGCGGCCGGTGGCCTACGCTTCGGGGGCGGCGTTGCTTTTGAAACGGGAGGTTTTGGAACAAGTGGGGCTGTTCGAAGAGCGGTTTTTTATGTACCACGAAGACGCGGATTTGGGCTGGCGGGCTTGGCTGGCCGGTTTCAAGTCGGTGGTGGTGCCGGAGGCGGTGATTTATCACAAATACAGCTTTTCACGCAATAATCGCAAGTATTTCTATATGGAGCGCAATCGTTGGTGGTGCATGTTGAAGAATTATAAAGCGGCGACGTTGGTGGTTTTGGCGCCGGCTTGGCTGTTGTTTGAAATCGGGATTTGGTCGCAGTCAATTTTGGGTGGCTGGTGGGGATGGAAAATAAAAGCGTTGTGGGAATCTTTGCCGCAAGGGGATTGGCTGTGGAAGGAACGGGCGCGAATACAAAAGGAACGAGTGATGAGTGATAGAAAATTTTTGCGGTTGACTACCGGCGAGTTGGTATTTCCGGATTTCAGTAATCCGGCGGTATGGATAGCGAATCGGTTTTTTATGTTTTACCGATGGTTGGTTTTGAAAATAGTTTGGTGGTAAATCTATGAAGATAGCACATATTATTTCTACATTCCCGCCAAAGATAGGAGGAATGGGGCAGGTGTGTTGGGAGGAGGCCAAAAGATTGGTGGCGGCAGGGCATGAAGTGAGGGTGCTGACTTTGGATTATCCGGAGACCCGCGCCGCGGTAACGGAGGATGGGGGGTTTAAAGTTGTGCGGTTGAAGTCGCCACGTCTGGGAGACGCCGGGTGGGCATGGCAGTTGTTGTGGCGCGCGCGCGGTTTTGATTTGGTGCATTTACACTATCCTTTTTACGGGGCTTACGAATGGATTTTGTTGGCGCGCTGGCTGTGGGGGCAACGATATGTGGTGACCTATCATATGGATGCCAGTCCGAGTGGTTGGTTGAAAAAAACTTTACAAAAAATATACGATAGTATGTGGGCGCGGGCGATATTGCGGTACGCGGAGGGAATAATTACAGTGGATGAGGAGCATTTGAAAAGTTGCAAGTATGGGGCGGCAATAAGGACAGAAAAAATTGTGGAAATAGCCAACGGAGTGGATGTGGAGGAGTTTCCAAATGAGGGGGAGGCTTACGATTTCGAGAAGTGGCCGGAAATGAAAAATAAAAAGGTATATTTGTTCGTGGGTAATCCATTGCCGTTTAAGAGGTTGGATTTTTTGTTGGAGGCGGTGAAATTGACGCGGACGCCGGAGACGGTATTGGTGATTAATAGCGGGGGATATGAGGTGGAAAAATATAAAGCTTTGGCGCGAGATTTAAAGCTGGATGATAGGGTGCTGTTTTTGGGGAGGCAAGAAAAGCGTGAAGATTTGGCGAAATTATATCGATGCGCGGAGTGTCTAGTGGTACCATCTTTGGGCGCGGCGGAGTCTTTTTCGCTGGTGGCGATCGAGGCCTCGGCTTGTGGTTGTCCGGTGATAGTTGGTGATGCCGTCGGGCTGCGGCATCGGGTGAGCGATGGCGTGGACGGGTATTTATTCAAACCGGATTCGCGGGAAGATTTGGCGCGACAGATTGATAAAATTTTGAATTTATCAGGCGAAGAAAGAGAAAGCTTCAGGCGCGCGGCCCGGACGAGAGCGGTAGAGCGGTATACTTGGGAGAGGCATATAGAAAAATTGGAAAATTTTTACAAAAATGTTGACGCGGGAAAAATTTAAAGTGATAAATTGGCGGATGGCGGGTTTGATAATTGGCGCGTTGGCTTTGGGCGTGTTGTACGCGTATCCGTCGGCGAGTGTGTCTGATTTTAAATTTAATTCTCCGGATCAGAATCAGTATTTTTTTACAGCCAGTCGGTGGGCGAAAGGGCAAAGTTTGTTTTATGAGGAGCCATTGAACGAAGTGGCAGGCGGATTGGTGGTGCCGAGGTCATTTCGGGTATTGGGAGATGCGGGGCGAGTGGTACCGGCTGGTTTTTGGGGGTTGGGAGTGTTGGATGGTACGTTGGCGGCGGTTTTGGGGTTGGGGAGACTGAACTGGGTGTACGCGCTGTGGGCGCTGTTGGCGCTCTCGGGATTTTACTTTTTGCAACGTAGAATATGGGGCGCACGGGTGGCCGGATGGAGCGCGGCGATTTTGGCAATATGTCCAGTCTTTTGGTATTTGGCCAGTCAGCCGTTGTTTCCACAGATGCCGTTGTTGGCGGTATTGTTGTGGGCGGGATATGGTGGGTGGCGAGCGGCGGAGAGCGGCAGCAGTAGATGGTATCTGTTGGCGGGGCTGGGTTTAGGTCTGGCATTGCTGCTGCGGTTGAGCGCGCTGGTGTGGATCGCGCCCCTGGTGGCGCTGGGCTGGTGGTGGGGCCGGAAGAGGTGGAATTGGCGCGGAGCGGCCTTGGCGGCGGTAGGGGTCTTGTTGCCTGTCAGTGTAGGTTTGATGCTGAATCAGGCGGTTTATGGGGCCTGGTGGAGTCTGGGGTATAATGTGGCGGCGGTGCCGGCTGGAGCGGCTTTGGCGGCGGGCGGCGCGGCGGGATTTTTAGTGGAGAGCGTAGGAAAAATTTGGGGATTTTTAAAATTATTATATGTGCCATTCGGTTTTCATCCACGAGTAATGCTGGATAATTTTTGGGAGATGATGAAATTGGGGTGGTGGTTTTTAATTCCGGCGATTTTAATCGGGGTGGCGGATGTGGTGAGATGGAAAAAATTGCTGCTGGTTCAAAAGCGCTATTTGATGGCGTTGGGTTTGGTAGGAATGCTTTTGGTATTGATTTATGGTAGTTGGTATGTGGGCGACGCGGTGGGTGGGCCGCGCGTTAATCTGGGCTCGTCATATTGGCGGTATTTTTTGCCGGTGATTGTTTTGTTGGCGCCGTTTTGGGGACAAAGCTTGGCGAATTGGCAGCGGGCGCGTCGCGGTAAATGGGTGAGCTGGGCAATATGGGTGGTATTTTTTATACTAGCCGCTAAATTGGTGATTTTTGAGCCGTATGAAGGTTTATTAGCGACGCGGGTGGCGAATGAGCGAGGGCAGATGCTGGCGGGTGAGATTTTGAAACGGACGGAGGCGAACGATATTGTGGTGACGGGTATTTTGGATAAGTATGTGTGGCCGGCGCGGCGGGTGATCGGTAGTATGGTGGGGGAAGAAAGTTACGCGGGGGTGGAGAGATTATTGCTGGCGGGGTATCGGGTGTATCAGGCGAGTTTTAAGATGGATGATGCGGCGCTGGAGGAATTAAACAAAAAAACCGCTGTGGCGGGTTTGGAGTTGAGGGCGGAGGGGGATTTGAGCGCGGAGATCGGGTGGTATGAGTGGGGGATGAGGTGATATAATTTAAATATATTTTAGTGGCTTAATTTTTAAATTCATGGAAACACAAGTACCAGCAGAAAAAAACGTTTACAAAAATAATAAATCTTTAATGTGGGTTTATTATGTGGCGCTATTAGTGCCAGT
The DNA here is from genome assembly GCA_964547305.1 of uncultured Gammaproteobacteria bacterium. Taxonomy (GTDB): domain Bacteria; phylum Patescibacteriota; class Patescibacteriia; order UBA2591; family JBAYNP01; genus CAZJMI01. The sequence continues at coordinate 281 of CAZJMI010000015.1, read as the reverse complement.
AATACTAGCCGCTATCACCCTGATTAAAAAGTTAATATTGCGCCATGAGTATTTTATTGCTATGGGAGTGTACATGGAGGTGGGCTATGTAGATTTTTACATTATAAATGCGGTGGCAGGGATGTTTCTGATTTCGTTTCTGTTTATAATTACCGGGCTGGTGGTGAATAAAATTTTTAAAAATAGACATTTCAAAATTTGGCCGATGTTGGTGGTTATGGCCGCGGCTATTGTTGTGTGGCTTGCGGTAAAATTAATTTTTAGTACTTGTTGCTGATTTT
>CAZJMI010000014.1:0-14534 GCA_964547305.1 uncultured Gammaproteobacteria bacterium | reverse complement strand
GTGGTGGCGGTGATTTGGCGGAAATTGGTCAGAAAATAGCGGCGTATCAGACAACTTTGGATAAGTTGAAGACGGAGGTTGATTTAGCAGAGGCACAGGAAGACGCGGGGCAGGACGCTGTGGCCGAAGGAGCGGATAATGTATCCACGAGCGATGATATAGTGATAAATCCGGTAGATAACGCGACCGGGACTTTGGAAAATGTGACTAGTGGTGACGCTGTGGCCGATGATGCGGAGAATGCCAGTAGTTCGGAGGCAGTTGAGGTCAAAAAGCTGCCGGTAAGAAAACCGGCCATAAAAGTGAAAACAGACTTGCCAACTCCGGAGAGAAGTGATAATGTGGGCGTGAAATTAGATGTAGGGCAGGAGCCGACGGAAAGGGTCGAGTAGTTCTTTGTTATTTGACAATTCTGATTTGTGTATATAGGCGTATGTTTCCTGCCAGCGCTTGGCACGAAAACACGCTATGCCAGTCCCCAGCGTGGTCTGGCCGCTCCCACTCGGGCTCGCTCGTCCGCCTAAAGGCGGACACCCTGCCCGCTCGCCCTGCGTGAGGGTTTTCTTCGCCAAGTACTGGCAGAGAGCCATAATGAGCTATAAATACACAAATCAGGATTGTGAAATATCAGTCCAAAAAGTTCTGAAAGGTGAAGAATAGTAGATTAACAATTAAGTGACATGTTCGGTGGCTAGGATAACCAGGTCACCTGGCTCGGCTTTTGAAGGCGCGGGATAGTCGCGAAGTTTTCAAAGGTGGGGCTAGGATGGCATGGTATCCTAGGTTCTCCAAAGCATGGAAGAGTAGGAGAGAGCACGTGAAAAAATTGATTTTTTCGCGTGAGGATTGGAGGCCCATCGGGCCGACAGTCATTTCCACAGCATCCGCCAAAGGTCGGCGTTCAACTGGCAACAGGAGAATGAGAATGCTGTTTTAACTAGAAGAACTTAATCATTTGGTAAGGATTTCTCACGGTTTCCAATTAATTCGTACCCCTCGGGGGTTCAAAAAGCCGTTGACTATCCCTGCCATTATGAAGGAAAAATTAATGTCAAATTTATTTAAGAAACTTACGATTGTGGGCTTGGGCTTGGCCATGGTGGTCTCGCTGATTGCCCCACTCGCAGTTGTGAATGCTACCACAATTCTAGAAGGTGATTTAGTGAAGGTAGAAGGCAACACCGCGGTGTACTTGATTCAAGGCACCACGAAGAGAACCTTTCCACACGAATCCATCTATTATACATGGTATACAGATTTCAGCACGGTAAAAACTATTACTGCTGATGAACTAGACAGTTATACCTTGGGCAACCCAGTGCCATATAGGGCTGGTACCGCTTTCCGCGTGTATACTGCCGGCGATAGTATTGGCGGGACCAGCGGTAGAGCTGTTTTCGTGATGGGTGCCGATGGTAAAGTTTTGCCAGTACAAGATGAAGAGACTTATGTTAAGTTTTTTGCCCCGACCGATACTGTGGCGTCTTTGAACGCTTCTAAAGTCGTGGGTAAATATACAGGTGAAATGATTTACAAGGGCCTCTTTGATGTACCTGGAGATATGTTGGCCCGTTTTAGCTATCCAGTAGGTGCGAACTTGACCACCGCGTCTGTGAGACCGGAAGGTATATTGTTCAAAGTTGCTGGTAGTGACGCGACTTACATCATTCGCGATGGTAAGAAATGTGAAATCAGCGCAGCTGGTATCACTGCCAATGGTTATGACAAAATGTATGTCGTAGCTGGCGTGCCAGTGACCGAAACTTTCACTGCCGGCGTTGCCATTACTGGCGAAGTTGCCGCTTTGAAAGTTGTCCCGACCTGGACTGAAGCTGCCGTAACCGGCGGTCCTTTGACTGCTGCTTTGTCGGCTAATACGCCTGCGGCTGGGACATCCATATCTAATGGTTTGGCTACCCCGTTTACAACTGTCACTTTGACAGCTGGTTCCGCAGACGTGACCGTTTCTTCTTTTACCATCCGGAGAACTGGTTTGGGCTCTTATCTTGATTTCTCAAGATTGTATGTAGTGGCCGACGGTGTGCGTCATGGTAATTTCCGTTCTATCGCTACTGATGATTCCGCGGAATTGATTTTCAGCACGGGTGGTGACACTATCACCATTCCTGCCGGTACCAGCAAAGATGTATCTGTCTATGCCAATATGGACACAGTTGCGACTGGTCAGGGCGTAGCTGGTAATGTGAATGCTATAAGAATTACTGCCATTGGTTCCAGCGCTAGCGCTGTAAATGGTTTACCAGTGACCGGTAATTCCAGAACTGTTTCCGCAGCCGCAGCTCCGACAGCTACTGTAGCTGGTAATTTGGGAGCGCAGAGTGTGGATATCGGCGCGATTCAAATCGCGGTATCTCAAGTAAAGATAACCAACACCAACGCCAACGAAGATATCTCGGTGCGTGGTATTACTATGAGAAATATCGCTCCCGCGGCTGGTACTAGGGCAGATTCTAGCGATGTGACTAATTTCACGGCTTATGTTGACAGCGTTGCTGTTTCTGGAGGATTCACGCTGCAGACTGATAATTATATCCACATTGTCTTCAATAGCCCAGTAACTATCGAAAAAGGTGGTTCTAAGTTCAAGACCTTCGACATCAAGGCTGATGTCAAAGATGGTCCAGCCAGAATTCTGACTTTGGACTTCACTGAATATATCACCGGACATAACTCGGATGTAGATATGGTCGGAATGACTAATAACCAAACCGTATTTATTACTGATAGTTTTACGGCAGCTGCCGTCACTGTCAATAATAGTGATTTGGTGGTCACTGATGATGTGGTTAACAATCCGAAAGCCAGAACTATCCTGGACGACCAGGACGTGACCTTGTTGAAGGGTTATTTCAATGCTGCCAAGGGCTCAGTAACGATAACAGGTGTGACTGTAGCGTTAACAGGAAGTGGTATAAGTTATGATGATTTCGATAACTTGAAACTTTATGTTAATGGCACTTTGCGCTCACAAGAAGCGTCTCCTTTTAGTGCTGACACCCAAACAGTGGCTAGTACTACTTATAGTGTAGCTTGGACGGACGAATTTAATGTGATTGGTAAGGTTCCGTTTGAGTTGACAATTAACGCAAATACCGTTACTGACGCAGTTACGCTTAGGGCTACCGTAACAGGATCATCTGGCGTGACAGCGACTCGCGACAGTGATGGAGCCGCTATTACTCCTTCCGGGACAGCGACTGGTAATATTGTTACTTTTAATGCCGCCACGCTGACCCCAGCGATTGCTACCAATCCGCCGTCAGTGACCAGAGTGGCCGGAAGCAAGGATATTCCTTTCTTGGGCTTCACTATGTCTGCCGGTACGGCTGGCGAAGTGACGATTAAGACTCTCAACTTTAATCTAAGCTCCACGGCCGATAGTACTATCACCAGTGGTGATGTGATCAATGTCAGATTGTATGACAATAGCGGAAACTTGATTGCTACTAAAGAATTTAATTCTTCCAAAGTAGCTTCGTTTACTGGTTTGAACTTAAAAATTCCAGCCAGTGGTTCCGCGAAGTATATTGTCAAGGCTGACCTGGCTTCTACTATAACTTCCGGAGTTTCTGACGCTTGGATTAAATTAGTTGATGCCGATGGTTTGACCAATATCTTGGCTTATGACAAAGATAACAATCAAATTACGGTGACGACTCATAGTGTCAATAATGCTGGAACTATTTCGGTGACGATCGCGTCTGCTGGAACATTGGATGTGGAATTAACCACAGCCTCCCCAGTGGTGCATCAAGTGGTGGCCGCGACGACTGGCGATTTGACCGGTTATCTGAAGTTCTATGCCGAGTATGAGGATGTGTCGATCAAAAAGATTATTTTGACCGCTTCCTCGACGACAGCAGGTGGGTTCGTGGTCTCTGATCAGATTGACAGTGTGACTATTAGAGACGGATCACTATCCACTTCGCCGGTTATCGGAACTGTTGACGCGTTGATTTCCAATCAAGCGACTTTCTTGCTTGATCCGTATATCAAAGTGCCAGCTGGCCAAAATAAAACCTTAAGGATCGAGACTAGTTATAACTCGACTGATGGTAATTTGGCTGACCCAAGAGCTAATATCAGATGGAGCGTAGAAGCGCTTAAGACTGATATCGAAGCTGTTAATGCCCTTTCTACTGATATTTATGCCGCTTTGAGAAATGCCAGCGGAACTGGTGCTTATGTGAGTACTTCGGCGGAGACATTTGTTTCTGATACGGCAGGTACTACCGCTACAACATTGACAGTTGCTGCTATTACGGGCTTCAATGTAGGAGATCTTATCTTGATTGATAACGATACTACTACATCTGAACATACTTATGAGGCAGCATTAGGTGATGAATACGCCCTCATTACGGCACTTCCAAGCGCTACTACAATGACAGTGCGTCGTGGCGTGGCTGGTTCTACGGCGATCGCAATCGCGGATGGTGAAAATGCTGGAAATAATGTTGCCATCTATAACATGGGTCAAGCCATTAGACCAAACGCGGTGCTGCTGTATTCCAACCTGTTGAAAGTGACTGATCCAGGACAAGCAGCCAAAACCGTGTTAATTAATGGAGCGGCGGTAGATGCCTTGAGATTTACCTTAACTCCACAGGCCGGAATAGATCACCCGATTAAACTTAAAGACATTACTATCCAAGTGTCCAAGACGACTTCTACTGCTACTTGGGATGTCGGAAGTGCCGAACTATGGAATATGACTAATAATTCCTTGGTTGGTTCAGTGACTACTACGGGACCTGCGAGCCTAACTTATAAGCCAGGGACAACCGTCACTAACATCACCTTTAACAGTCTGTATATTGCTGATGAGGTAGATGCGACGATCAATTTGACCCCAGTGACCTATAAAGTTATTCTCAATGTGTCTGGTAATCCTGGTACGACAACGATAGCGGGAGATTCTTTGCGGGCTTCTTTGGCCAGCTTTGGCTCTGCCACTGTTGCCGGCGGCATTACTGCTGGTAGTATCGTATGGCTAGATAGCAAAGATACTGCCAATACCGATATTGCGTGGATTGCTGATGCTCCTTACAAGCTCGATGGTGTACAAAACATCAATCAGTAATTGTAAGTAGTCAAAAGTTTAGACTAATGTAATCAATTAGTTGAAACGACAAGTGCCCCGCTTCGGCGGGGCACTTTGTTGTCCGCGGGCAGTTGATTTTTTTCTTGGAAATGCTAGAATAAACCTAGTAAATTTAATCCAAAATTATGTCGAATTTAGAAAAAATCTGTCTTGGGATCATCTTTTGGGGAAGCGTGGCGGTTTTGTTTGTCCCCCTGATGGTTTTTAACAGTTTGTATTTTCCGTATATCTTTTCTAAGGCGCTTTATTTTCAAACGCTGGTAGAAATTTTATTGTTGGTTTATTTTTGGCTGGCCTGGAAGTTGCCGCAGTATCGTCCGAATTTTAAAAGTCCTTTGGTTTTTTTGCCAGGTTTGTTTGTTTTGGTTCTGCTGGTGACGTCATATTTTGGGGTAGATTTTGAGCGTTCTTTTTTCTCTTATCAAGAGCGGATGACAGGGATTTTACTCTGGATGCATTTTTACATATGGTTGGTGATTGTCGTTGGTTGTATTAAACAGCGCGCGCAGTGGATGAAATTGGTAAAAATTTCTTTGCTGATTAGCCTATGGGTTGGATTGCGAGCGTTAGCTCAAAAGGCGGGTTTTTCATGGGCTGGTTCGCAAACCGCGGTTTTGACTGGCACCTTGGGCAACACTATTTTTCTAGGTTGTTATGCCGGTATGCATTTCTTTTTGGCCGGCTTGGTTTTTTTCTATGAAAAGATTAAGTGGCAAAAATATCTAGCAGGGGTAATTGGAATCTTCAGCCTCTATATTATGTTTGGGGCTGGTTCGCGCGGCGAGATGTTGGGGGTAGGGGCGGGAATTTTAGTTTTTCTTTTTTTGGAGGCATTGACGATTAAGAACCTCAAGAAGCGCTGGATTTTGGTTGGAGTGGGGTTATTGTTGGTGGGGAGTTTTATTTTTCTTAATACCCAAAGGGATAGTGCTTGGGTAAAAAAGTTACCTTATGGTATTTATCGTTTATCTTCCGCGGCCAAATTAGACCAAAGCCGGATTTTGGCTTGGGGGTCGGCGTGGAAGGGCTTTAAAGAAAAGCCGTGGACGGGTTGGGGTTGGGAGAATTTTGATGCACCCTTTGATAAGTATTATGATCCGGCTCTTACGCGTTCCGGTTTAGGGAACACTTGGTACGATAAGGCACATAGCCAGGTTTTTGATTTATTGGCATTGTCGGGCATTTTTGGTCTATTGTCATATTTGGCTTTTTATGGAGCTTATTTATGGCGGGCCTATGGGCAAAAAAGAAGATTGACCAAGATTTTGATTGATAATAACAGTCCGCAGACGGGAACAGAGATTCGAGCCATGCATGTTTTGATTGCCGCTATTGTGGCTTATTTTGTGCAGAATTTGACGGCCTTTGATACGCCAGGTGTAATGGTGTCATTTTTCTTCATTTTGGGAATGACTTATCATTTTAGCGGGCAGCAAGCGGAGAGAAAGATGGCTAGTGTTCCTATTGTTGAGCCGATTCAGCCAGTGATTGCGGCTAAACTTTCGATCAAAGAAATGCGTCGGCTGGAGCGTAAACTGGAGAAAAAACAAACGAGCTCGGTGGGTGTGAGTTTGCCCCCTGTATTGGTGATTATTTTGAGTATAGGGGTTATTTGTGTCTTATGGTGGCAAATAAATTGGCAGCCGTGCCAAGCTTCGAAGCGGTTCATTGAGATTTGGTCTAGAAGGGTGGTAGAGCCCGAGGCTACGGTCGAGAGATTTAAAGTTATTTTAGTTAATAATTTATTTACTCGGGCAGAGTTTAAAATGAAGACGGTAGAATTGGTTAATGAGAGATGGAGCGATAAAAAATTAAAAGCCGATAAATTCAAGGAGCTCTTGCAAATGGGTATTGAGGGCATGGAAGACAATATTCGCGAGAGCCCGTATTCTACGCGTTATTATATCTATTTGAGCCAGCTTTATGCCATGGGAGCGGATTTTTATCCAGAATATATAGACAATGCTAACCAAATTCTGCTAGAAGCCATTGAGCTTTCACACGGTCGGCAAGAAATTTATTATAATTTGGCGATGAATTATTTGTCGCGGGAAAATTTGGAAGAGGCGGAAAAATACGCGCGGCAGGCTTTTGATCTGGACCCACAAGTACTGGACTCCAAGAATATTTTAGGGTTAGTTTTGTTGGTTAAAGGGGATTTTGATGATGGAATTGGGCTGGTTGGCGATACTTTTTATCGTGATAAGCCGAACTTAATTTTGCCGACGGCCAATATGTACGCGGAAAAAGATCGGTTTGCCGAGGCTTATGAGCTAACAAAACGATTAACAGAAATAAATCCTAAAAATGTTGACGCGTTGACATTACAAACTGTTGCGGCCTTTAAGATTAAGCAGAATGCTGTGGGAGCCGAATTATTGACGCAATTACAAGAATTAAATCCAGCGCAGGCGGAGAAGATTCGGGTTCTATTGGCTGGCGGGCAAGTGGGGGAATAAATTGACTAAATAGTCCTTAAAGTGTAGAATTAAGCCAGTTTTGGAAGTGATTTTTACCTATGCGAATAGCCTTTTTGGCAGCAGCCAACTCGGTGCACAGCTACCGCTGGATTAAATATTTCGTGGACCAGGGCCATCAAGTGGCCTGGATTTCTTTGGCTCCTTTGGCGGATGAGTTTAAGGATTTGGCGGCGCGGACGGAGTTTTATGAGATTAAACCATCGCCTTTGGCGGATATTAATGGGCGTTGGGCGCCATTGTTTTTGTGGCCGGCCGTGTGGCGGCTGAAGCGCTTTTTGAGCCGTTTTAAGCCCCAAGTGCTACATATTCATTCGGTAGGGACTTATGGGCTGGTGGGGGCGCTCGCGGGCTTTAAACCACTGGTTATGACTCCTTGGGGGTCGGATATATTGCTAATAAGTAGACTGAAGAAGGGCTTGGTGCGTTGGGCGGTCGGTAAGGGAGATTTTTTCACTTGTGATGGCGAGAATACGCGACAGGCTTTGTTGGATTTGGGGGTGGCAGGGGAAAAGATTAAAATAGTATTTTTTGGGACGGATGTGGAAAAGTGCAAGCCGGATGAGAATAAATCGGTCGGAGATATAGTGCGGGTGATTTCAACGCGCAGTTTGGAGCCGGTATATGATATTGAGACTTTGTTGCGCGCGGCGGTGCTGGTGAAAAAGGAAAATCCGCGGGTGAAGTTTGTTTTGGCCGGTGGGGGAAGTTTGGCGGGAGAGCTGCAGTCCAAGGCGGAAGATTTGCGTTTGTTGGATGGGACGGTGGAGTTTATCGGGAAGCAGTTGCCGGAGCATTTGCCTGATTTGTTACGGCAGGCGGATATTTATGTGTCAACGTCGTTGTCGGACAGCGGGCTTTCAGCCAGTACGGCCGAGGCGATGGCTAGCGGATTGTCAGCGTTGGTGAGTGATTCGGGGAATAATCGCGAGTGGGTGGAAGAGGGTAGGGGCGGGCATATTTTTGCCTTGAGCGACGCGGAAGATTTGGCGTGGCATATTCTGGAGTTAGCGGGGGACGCGGAGAAAAGACGAGCCTTCGGGAAATATAATCGGCAGGTGATAGTCGAGCGCAACAATTATTACAAAATGATGGCGCAGGTAGAAGAAATTTATAAAAAGTTTATTAAATAATCAGTTTAAACAACAGCTATGTCAAATCCAATCAAGGACGGCTTCGTAAAAGCGTATAAGTTCGCTTACGCGACTTTAGCCAAAACCCCATTGCGACGGATTCCAGGGATTGCCAAGTTTGCTAATAAAGTGTTCCGGTTTATCTGGGCGCGGGAAAATATTTTAGAAATACAGGGTAGTAAGATGTTTATTGATTTCAAGGAAACTAATCAAGGATTGCGGCAGACATTTCAAGCTTATGCCATGAATCGGATTCACGAAGCGACAACCACGGGTATATTCCGCAAGATATTAAAACCGGGTCATGTTTTCTTGGATTTAGGAGCGAATATCGGATACTTTTCTTTGTTGGCGTCCAAATTGGTGGGGGATGGCGGTAAAGTTTTTGCTTTTGAACCGGAAACAAAAAATTTCTTTTATTTAAAGAAAAATATTGAGGTCAACGGGTATAAAAATATTTTTCCATTTCAAAAGGCGGTTTCTAACCAAAACGGAATAACCAAACTTTTTTTCTGTGAGTATGATAGCGGGCATCACACCATCAATCAATGCGAGGGAGTAGATGTGTACAGCCATGGACGGCCGACGGTTAATCAAGCGACGGAAATAGAGATGGTGAAATTGGATGATTTTTTGGCGGACAAAACTACGCATGTGGATGTGATTAAAATGGACATCGAGGGTGCGGAAGCTTTGGCAGTGGATGGGTTGAAAGGAATTTTGACGAATAACCGCGAGATAATATTTTTGATGGAATTTTTTCCGTTGTTTATCGAAAAGATGGGTAGCTCTCCAGAGGCGCTGTTTAAAATGCTGAAAGAGGAGCTGGGATTCAATATCTGGGTGATCGGGCATGATTATTCCATGGAAGATAAACGCGAGGATTTGGTAAAAGTTAATTCTTTTGATGAATTGATGGCTTTGATTAAAGATGAAGAAGACCATTTGAATCTGTATATTTCTCATGAAGAGAACCCGAAATTTTAGTTTTTGACGCATGAAAAAAGTCTTGGTTATCGGATATTTTTGGCCGTATAAAGGCGGTAGCGCGCGGATGCTGGGGCTGGCTAAATACCTGCCGGAATTTGGGTGGGAGCCGGTAATCGTGACTGCGCCGCTTAATACGCGTCCGGAGACGGGGCTAGGATTTAGATTCATTGAAACGCTTTTTGACGGCGATGTTTTTAGTGGTTGGCGGAGATTATTTGGTTGGTTGAATTTCGATACCAAAAAAAGTATTACCGAGCAAATTAAACATAGCACGGGGTCAGGAGATAGGGTTTCGTGGGCGGATAAATTGAGAACGCTATATCAGGAAATTTTCGCTTATCCGGATACGGAGAGAAAATGGCAGCGGCCAGCGGTTAAGGTCGCGGTAGAATTGGCAGAAAAAGAAAAATTTGAAGCGATTTTGAGCGTGTGGCCGGTGACGGCACATTTGGTAGCCAAGGAGATAAAACGAAAATTTCAGATTCCGTGGGTGGCGGATTTTCCCGACCCGTGGTCAACTAACCACTTTTATCCTTATGGAAAAATTAGGAAGTTTTTTGATACACGATTGGAGAAGAAAACATTACAAAGCGCGGACGCGATTACGACGATTTCCAAACAATGGGCGCGGCGGGAAGAAAAACTGTTGGGGCGAGAGCAGGTGTTTGATATTTTGAATGGCTTTGATCCTGAACAATTCGAACATGAACAGCCGCCGGTGAGTAAAAAATTTACAATTGTTTATACGGGCAAAATTTATCCTGGCAAACAAGACCCGATTAAAATTTTGACGGCGGTGGGAGAATTATTGGATGCGGGCAAGGTTGAGGCCAAAGATATCGAAATAAATTTTTATGGCGAGAAAATGGCTTGGCTGGAGGCGGAAATAGATAGGAACGGTTTGCAAAAAGTCGCGAAACAGAATGGGCCGGTGTCTAAGCAGGAGGCTTTGCAAAAGCAATACGAGGCGCAAATTTTGTTGTTATTGGGGTGGGAAGACCCGCGAGAGACGGGGGTTTATCCGGCGAAGATTTTTGAATATCTGATAGCGCGTAGGCCAATTTTGCTAACTGGCGGCTCGGTGGGTGAGGATTTGAGAGAGGTAGTGGCAGAAACACAGACGGGGGTGAGCACGACGGATGTGGCGGAGATTAAAAACGAGATTTTAAAGTTTTATCGGGAATACAAAGAAAAGGGTGAGGTGGCTTGGCGGGGAGATAGAGAAAAGACAAGAAAATATAGCCATCGAACAATGGCGCAGAAATTCGCGGATGTTTTAAACGGTGTAGTGAAAAAATAAAGTTTAGTATAAAACTATGTCTAACCATCCTGATTTTGAAAAACAATTTGCTTTAGCCAAAGAGTATTATTTGGAAAAACTGGATTTGATTGACTGGTTGCGTTTTTTTTACGCGATTAAGGAAATTTTGAATTTTAAACCGCGGACGGTTTTGGATATTGGCGAGGGGTCGGGGATAGTGCGTAAAGCGACAGAGGGCGTGGTGGAAAAATACGAGACTATGGATGTAAACGCGAGATTGGCGCCAACTTATGCTGGCGATGTGCGGGAGTACAGGGCGGAATTGGCGGGCAAATTTGATGGGATTGTGGCGATGGAGATTTTGGAGCATATACCTTTTGAAGACGTAAAAAGGGCGCTGAAAAACTTGCGAGCCTATCTGACGGAAGGTGGACGGGCTATTATTACTATTCCTTATCGGGCTAGTTATTTTTTCTGGATGACGCCGACTTATATTCCGCATATTTTGCGGGTGGCGACTGGGTTTTTGAGTTGGGGGGCGTTTTATCGGCGGTTTATTAAGCGCAAGATTTGGATTGACCCGAGCCATGAGTGGGAAATTGGAGATGGCCATCATACGCTCAAACAAGTGGAAAATATGATGCGCGCGGCGGGGTTTAAAATTGAAACTAGCCGGCAGTTGATTTACGCGCGTTTTTGGGTTTTAAGTAAATAAAATGGGGTTAGTTAAAAACGCATCCATAACGACCGGCACACAGATTATCGGGATTATTTTGAGCCTGGTGGCTTCGATTGTGTTGGCACGTGGTTTGGGGCCGATGGGGCTGGGGCAATACGTGATTATTATTTTTATTGTGGGCTTGAGCTCTAATTTGCTGTCGTTGGGGATTGAAAATGCTAATGTCTATTTCAAGGGCAAAAAGACCTATTCCATCAGTCAGCTTTTCGGTAATTCTTTGTTGTGGACGGCGGGTTTGAGCCTGGTGTTTTTTGTGGCGGCGGCTTTGATAATGCGTTGGCCGGTGGCTTTGGACTTTTTCGCGCTTAAAGCACTGGACGTGAGATTGATTTGGTTGGCGGCGGCCAGTATGCCTTTTTTGCTACTGTTGCGGTATAACACCAATATTCTATTGGGGGAAGAAAAAATTTGGCAGTATAATTGGGTGAGCTTGGCGCAGACTAGCACGCAACTGGCGATATTGGTAATTTTTTGGTTGGCGGGTGGCTTGTCTTTGGCGGCGGCGATTTGGTCGTATGTTTTGTCGATGTTGGTGCCGGTGGTCTTGGGAATTATATTTTTGAATCAAACGGAAAAATTGCGGCCGACGGTCAGTCGTGAGATATTTAAAAATTCTTGGCGCTATGGAATTGTTTCGCACGTAGCAGCACTAAGCCAGTTTTTAAATTATCGACTGGATACTTTTATTTTGGCGATTTTTTCTAGTCCGGTGATGGTGGGTTTTTACAATATCGCGGTGGGGATGGCTGAAAGATTGTGGATTGTGTCGAGCGCGCCGACGACGCTGATGTTTCCCAAGGCGGCGGCGGGAGTGGAGGCGGAAACGGTTAATTTGACGGCGCGGCTGGGACGGCAGGTGATTATTTTTTCGCTGGTCGGGGCGGTGGTGATGGCGGCTCTGGCGTGGCCGGTAATTGTGCTTTTTTATGGACGAGAATTTTTGCCAGCGCTGGTGCCGTTGTTTATTTTGCTGCCGGGGATTGTGCTACTGGGTTTCGGGCGGGTAGTGGGGGCACATTTGTTTGGGAGCGGCAAGCCGCATTATGGCGCCAAGATTTCTTTGATTGCTTTAGCTTTGACAGTGGTATTGGATTTAATTTTAATTCCGAGAATTGGGATAATCGGGGCGGCGTTGGCTTCAACAATAGCTTATGGCGCGCACGGGCTGCTCATGACGCGGGCGTTTGTTAAAGAACACCGAGATGTGGGATTCGGGGATCTGTTACTGCCCAGAAAGTCGGATTTTGTGATTTATGGGGTTTACTGGCGGAGATATATTTCGCGGCGCGCGAATAAATAATTTAATTATATGTTGGGAAAAATTAAATCTTGGTTCTTTAAATTTTTCGCCGGAGATTTTTGGCGCTTCAGGCATTTGATAGATAAAAATTGGACGAGCGGATACGCGTCGGCGGCGGCTTTGAGCCATCCGCATCGGGCCAAATTGCTAGGAATTATCGGGGAGTTCGCGCTCTTGAATAGTGTTTTGGAAGTGGGTTGCGCGACGGGACCAAATTTGATTCTGTTGGCGCAAAGATATCCAGAGGCGGAGATATACGGGTTGGAGGTTAGTCGGGAGGCGGTCAAAGTTGGGCAACGAGAAGTTGAGAAACTGGGTTTGAAAAATATCTATTTGAGCGCGGGTAACGCGGATAATTTAAAAAAATACGCTGACAAAAGCATGGATGTGGTTTTTAGCGACGCTTGTTTGATTTATTTTAATGAGCATAAAATTAAGGGGGTATTGCGGGAGATGGCGCGGGTGGCGCGCAAGGGGATAGTGATTTGTGAATTGACCAATGAGGTAGAGTCAACGGATGGGAAAAGCCAATTCCACAATTACGGAAAATTATTTGAGGGTATAAGCGCGGATTTAAAAATTGAGGAATATGGGCTGGACGATATTATTTGGACAGAGAAGTGGGAAAAATTTGGTAAAATAATAAAAATAACATTATGAGTAATCAACCAAAAGTGACGGTCATCGTGCCGTGTCGCAATGAGGAAAAGCATATTGAGGCTTGTTTGAAATCTATTACCGAGCAGGATTATCCGCGAGAGTTGCTGGAGGTTTTGATTGTGGATGGAATGAGTGATGATAGAACGCGAGAGCTAGTCGGGCAATGGTCGGCGCGGGATGGGCGAGTGCGGTTGGTGGACAATACAAACAAGGTGACACCTTACGCGTGGAATATCGGGATTCGGGCGGCGACGGGTGAGGTGGTGTGTTTGATGGGGGCGCACGCGCATTTTTTTCCGGATTATGTGTCGCAAAGCGTGAGATACTTGGAAGAGTATCAGGCAGACAATGTGGGTGGAATTTTGAAGACGATGATAGCAGAGGAAGGAGCAGGGAATGAGGTAAACGCGGGGCGAAAAGGTAATGTAGCGGCGCGGGCGATTACATTGGTTTTGAGTAGTTTGTGGGGAACTGGTGGTGCGGGCTTTCGTACGGGAACAGAGGACGAAAAGCCAAAGTGGGTGGATACGGTTTTTGGTGGGTGTTATCGCAAGGAGCTTTTTGAACGGGTGGGATATTTTAATGAAAAAATGACACGGGCGCAGGATATGGAATTTAATTTACGGCTGGGACGGGCGGGTGGCAAAATTTTGTTGGTGCCGTCGATTGTGGCGGAATATTATCCCAAGAATAGTATAGGGTCTTTTGCTCGGCATAATTTCACGGATGGGTTTTGGTCAGTGTATCCGATGAAGTGGGGAATAGTTTTGAAAATGAGACATACATTGCCGGGTATTTTGACGGCGGGTGCTTTGCTATGCTTGCTGTTGGGGGCGCTATGGAGCCCGC
>CAZJMI010000013.1:2486-14629 GCA_964547305.1 uncultured Gammaproteobacteria bacterium | reverse complement strand
CGCGGGTGACCAATTTGATTCGCCAGTATTTGACTGCGCAGGATTTTTATGAAATAGAAACGCCATATTTGACCAAAGGGACACCGGAGGGCGCGCGCGAGTTTTTGGTGCCGTCAAGATTGCATGCTGGCGAGGCGTATGTTTTGCCACAATCGCCACAACAGTTTAAACAAATGTTGATGGTGGCTGGTTTTGAAAGATATTTTCAAATGGCGCGCTGTTTTCGTGATGAAGACCAACGAGGCGACCGCCAGCCGGAGTTTACTCAAGTGGATATTGAAGTTTCCTTTTTGAGTCAAGAAGAAATTCTGAATTTAACGGAAAAAATGTTTGTTGAATTGGTAGAGAAATTAAATGAACAGTCGGTGGCGCGGGGTGAGGCAGACGATATGATGTATAAAATTAGCGCGCAACCTTTTCCGCGGCTGACTTATGCCGAGGCGATGGAGAAATACAAATCGGATAAGCCGGATTTGCGTAAAGATAAAACTGACTCCAAAGAATTAGCTTTTTGCTGGGTGATTGACCAGCCCCTCTTTGAAAAATCTGTCAGTGAAAATGCGTTGACTTCCGTACACCATCCCTTTACCGCGCCACAGAAAGCGGAAGAATTGCTGGCAGTAAAAAGCGAGGCTGAAGCGCTTAAAATTCCATCTCAAATGTATGATATTGTTTTAAACGGTTATGAAATCGGCGGTGGGAGTATCAGAATCCATCAGGCGGAGATTCAGCATAAGGTTTTTGAAATTTTGGGCTTGAAAGAAAAAGAAATTCAAGCCAAGTTTGGGCATATACTCAAGGCCTTTGGTTTTGGCACGCCGCCACATGGTGGCATCGCGCTGGGATTGGATAGATTGGTGATGCTGTTGGCAGGAGATGAGAGTATTCGCGAAGTCATTCCATTTCCCAAGACGGCGGACGCGCGCGATTTAATGACTGGCGCACCTTCGGATGTGAGTGCGTCGCAACTGAAGGATTTGGGTTTGAAGGCGGGGAAGTAACAAGGCGAAATAATTTAAAGGATAAAATATGCGTTTAAGTTTTAAAAAAATCGTCAAAGATCAGCGAATTACGGAATTTATTGAGCAGTCGGCCAAGGTGCTGAAGTTCGAGGGTTATACGGAGCATGGATTTAGGCATTGTGAGTTGGCGGCGACTAGAGCACGTTATATCGCCAGGAAAGTGGGATTGTCCGCGAGAGATCAGGAACTGGCAGCAGTGGCGGGATATTGTCATGATATCGGGAATTTTTTAGGTCGGACACAGCATCACTACTGGTCGGCATTATTGTTTAGCCAGTTATATTTAGACAAATATGATTACGCGGAGGTGGCGGAGGTGATGCAGGCGATTGCTAATCACGACAAGGAAGAAATGAAATTATCTAGTGCGATTTCAGCAGCGGTGGTGTTGGCTGATAAGGCGGATGTGCATCGCGATCGGGTGGTGGTGCAGGATATGCAAGAGGTGCGCAAGGATATTCATGATCGCGTCAATTACGCGACTACCGAAAGTAAATTGACGGTTAGTCCAAAGAAAAAAGAAATAAAACTATCACTCAAAATTGACACCGAATTCGTGCCGATTATGGAATATTTCGAGATTTTTACTGACCGCATGTCATATTGTCGTAAGGCGGCGGAGTTTTTGGGTTGTAAATTCGCCCTGGAAATAAATAAAGTTAAATTGCTTTAATGTACACTGTGCGTTTGCAAGAATTTGAGGGTCCATTGGATTTGTTGTGGCAGTTAATCCAGGATCAAAAATTGGACTTGAATCAAATCGCGCTGGCACAGGTGGCGGGTGAATTTTTGCGACGGGTGTTGGAGGCGGAGGAGGAAGAAAAGATAGGCTTGGATGAGATGGTGGATTTTTTGGCGGTAGCGGCTAAGCTGCTGTATCTGAAATCTAAAATTTTCGCGCCGGAGAAATGTGAAGAAGACGATGATTTGGAAGGTGGAGCGGAGGACCTGGAAACACAGTTGCGTATTTATAAAGAATACATCGTGGCCGGGCAGAAATTGGCGGCCATGTGGGCGGACGAAAGGCAGTCTTTCGAACGAGACAATTACGCGGCGCGCGAGGCGGGATTTTATCCGCCGACAAATTTGAAAATAGGGGAGTTGACGCGTGCGATGGAGAGTTTGTTGCGACGATTGAAGCCGAAGAAGTTGTTGCCGCAGCAGGTAATTAGGCGGGTATTGTCACTACGGCAGAGAATTATGGAAATTCAGGCGCGTCTGGGAGGCGGGAATAGATTTAAATTCAGTCATTTATTGGAGGCCGCGCATGGGTCGTCGGAGGTAGTAGTGACTTTTCTAGCCTTATTGGAGATGTCGCGACAGAATCAGGTGGTGCTGGCGCAGACGGGGCATTTGCAGGAGATTGAAATTACTAAATTAGAGATTAATAATACAGATTAATTATGGTTTTAAGCGAATTACAATCATTACTAGAGAGTTTATTTCTAACAGCTATCAAGTCCTTGGATATGGAGCAGTTGTTGGCGTGGACGGGGGCGGGTGGCGAAGAATTGAAAATAGCCTTGACGGAGCTGGGTGAAAGTTATAAAAAGGAGAATCGTGGGTGGCGCTTGGCATGCAACGGAGATGAATATCGGCTGGTGAGCAATCCGCAGCGGGCGGTGGTGTTGCGAGAATTTTTGAAAGAAGAGCGGGCGAGTGAATTGACGCCGGCGGCCCTGGAGGCATTGTCATTGGTGGCTTATCGGGGGCCGATTACCAAATCAGAGCTGGAAAGTTTACGCGGGACGACCTGTACTTTAATTTTGAAAAATCTAGCCATGAAGGGGCTGGTGGAGACGGATGGGCATGACGCTTTGGGTGAGTCGCGGTATCGGGTGACGCTGGACTTTTTGAATCATCTGGGGGTGGATGAGGTGAGCCAGTTATCGGATTTTGAGCGGTTAAGTCAGCACGAGTATTTACTACAGGCATTAGCGGAAGATAAATAAATTTTTATGAGCCAAACTTTATATCGTAAATATCGGCCGCAAAGTTTCGATGACGTGATTGGGCAAGAGCCGATTAAAATGATTTTGCGGGAAGAAATAAAGAGTGGACGGGTGGCGCACGCGTATTTGTTCACCGGTCCGCGCGGGGTGGGTAAGACGACAATGGCGCGTTTGTTGGCCAAGGCGGTGAATTGTCAAAAGCGGGGTGATGGTGAGAGTGAGGCATGTGGCGAATGCCAGACTTGTCGGGAGGTGACGGATGGCAATTGTTTGGATTTGATTGAGATTGACGCGGCTTCCAATCGGCGGATTGATGATATTCGTGAGGTGCGTGAGCGGGTGAAATTCGCGCCGGTTAAATGTAAATACAAGGTGTTTATTATCGACGAGGTGCATATGCTGACGCCGGAGGCTTTTAACGCGCTTTTGAAAACATTGGAAGAGCCGCCGAAGCACGCGATTTTTATTTTGGCGACGACGGAAATTCACAAAGTGCCGGAGACGATTATTTCACGCTGTCAGCGCTTTGACTTCAAGCGGGTGGATTTCAAAGAAATTGTGAAGAAATTAGATAAAATGGTGGAGGCGGAGGGGTTGAAGGCGGAAAAAGAAGTATTGCGCGCGATAGCCTACTATTCCGAGGGGCATCCGCGGGATGCCGAGAGTTTGTTGGCGCAGATTTTGCCTTTGGCGGGAGAAGATAAAATGCTGGGGTTGGCGCAGCTGCAAGTGGTGTTGCCGGCGGCTGAATTGGAGGCGGTATTGGGGTTTTTGGAGCAAGCGATGAGTGGTCAAATGGCGGCGGCGATTACAGGGGTGAACGAACTGGTGGAAAAGGGTGCCGATTTGAAAAATTTTGTGGATGAATGCGTGGATTTGATACGCAAGATAATTTTAATTAAAAATAATTTGGGTGATTTGGGACTGCAGCTGGAGGCGAATTGGGAAGAGCGGATTAAGAAAATGGCGGGTTTGGCGGAAGTGGGACGTTGGCTGGATTTGGCGCGATTACTGACGGAGGCGAAGCGTGAGCTGGATTGGTATCAGATTCAGCAAATGCCGATTGAGCTGGCGGTGCTGGAGTTCGCGCGGAGTGAAAATGAAAACGGCGAGTCAGAGTCGCGGGAGGTCGGTGGCGGTGGAGGTACTGCGGTGAAGGCAGAAGTATCGGCCGGCGCGGTGGTGGAAAAGCCAATGGAGGCACGGGTGAACGAGGCGGCAGAGGAAAAGCCCGTGGAGAAGGAGGAAAAGGCGGAAAAAGATGAGATAGAAAGTAGTCCGGCGGATGAGGTGGGCGAAGTGGTCGCGGAGGTGGAGGTTGGCGAGGTGAGTGAGGCGGCGGTGGAAGTGCAAGACAAGCCGGAGTTGGACGCGAAAGTCAATCTTTCTTTGTATGATATAAAAAATAAATGGTCGCAGGTGATGACGTTGGCAGGGGAGTCTAATCGGGCGCTGGTGGTTTTGCTGCAAGTGGCGGAAATTTTGGAGGTGAATGGGATAAAAATCAGATTGGCTGTGCCGTATAAGTTCTATTTGGATAAATTGAAGGAGATAAAGAGCCAGGAGATTTTGCATCAGTCGTTGAAGCAGGTGTTTGGTGTCAGTTTAATTCTGGAGGCGGTATGCGAGCCGAAATTGGCCAAGGACGCGGAGGCGGTCAAACAAGCGCAGACCGATAGTCAGCCGGTCGAGGTTAAAAATTTGCTGCAGTCGTTTGGTGGTGAGGTGGTGGGATGAGTATGAAAAAGATGTTGAAAGTCAAACCATTTCAAGAAACATTAAACGCCAGTATGTGCGGTCCGGCGTCTTTGAAAATTGTGTTGGCATATTATGAAGCGGAAAAGAGTGAAAAGGAACTGGCGAAAATGGCAGGTTGGGATAGAGACTTGGGAATAGATGATAAAGGGATAAAAAGGGCGGCAGAAAGCTTGGGTTTTAAAGTAAAAATAAAAAATAACAGTGGGTTTAAGGAGATAGAAAATTGGCTAGATAAAGAAGTGCCGGTGATTGTCAATTGGTTTACGCGCGGTAGAGTGGATTATACGAACGTGGATGTGGCGGATGGGCATTATTCGGTGGTTTGTGGCTTGGACGATAAAAATATTTATTTGCAAGACCCAGAAATTGGCGGTATAAGAAAATTAGACCGGGAGGATTTCATGGCGGTTTGGTTTGATTTCGCGGGTAAATACATAAAACCCGATGAGCTGATCATACGGCAAATTATTGCGATTTATCACTAGTGGGTTGAAATTTTTTCTTCAAAATGATATTTTAAATCAGTATTCGGGGATCGTCTAGTGGTAGGACAACAGGTTCTGGACCTGTTTACCGGGGTTCGAATCCCTGTCCCCGAGCCAAGACAAAAAGCGCCGCCTAAAGCGGTGTTTTTTGATTGACTTATTCCGTTTTTTTATACAAAATAAGGAATATGATTAACTTATATAAAAACAGATGGAAACGCACCTGCGGATTCATTGTGTCTATTCGGAACGGCAGCACGATAGAGTCAAAGAAATACGAGGGCTATACTCATTTTGCCGAGCATATGATGTTTGGCGCGACCGAAAAATGGTCGCAGGAAGAGATGGATGAAAAGCGCCGCAGGTTTTTAAATGGTTTTAGGGCGACGACAGGGAAAAGAGAAGTAAATATTCTCGGATATTTTAGTTTGCAGGACTTTGATGGGGTGATGGAAATTTTACGGCAAATGATTTTTGAATGGAAATGCGCCCGAAAAGATTTTCAAGCGGAAAAGAAATTGTTGCTGGATGAAATTAAAACTTATAATAAATCTTATAGGGGCACAATGAGAACTGAAGGATATAGACTTTTACCCGGTTCTAAAAGTAGAACACTTGGAGATTTGGAAAAAATGAAGAAGATTACTTTTAAAGATGTTGAAAAGATCAAAAAATATTGGCAGGAATTATTGGAAAAGTCTGAGATAGATATCAGCTTTTTTACCGATAAGCTGGAGAAGAAACAATTGGTGGCGGCGGAGAATATTTTTGGTAGCAAGAAGGGGATAGTGGAAAGGGCAGCAAAACCAGAAGAACGAGGAGGGGAAAGGAAATGGGAAATTTTGGGATCAGGGAGAATGGAGAGCCGCAAATGTTTGGGGTGGTGGATTAAAAGCAAATTAATTAGTTTGAATTTTCTACTTTTGGATAGGATATTTTACTGGCGGTGGTATGACGGTGAGCAGTATAGGTTTGATAATTGTTTTTTGCAGACGAAAGATATCAGTGCTTTTTATGTGTTTTGCCATGGTTTTAAATCTAAAACATTGGCCCATGAATTTTTGTTCAAGCCAATTAGTCGGCAAGAATTTGAAATGAGCAAGGGAATGTTTTTGAGATTTTTTGAACAGTGTTTGGATATGGCGGATGTACAGGAGAGCTTATCATGGCTGGAGGGGTTCTGGTGTGATAGATATGTGGAGTTAAAAAATGATGGTCCAATGAAGGCGTATGAGTATTTCAAAAAGTTGAAATTTGAGGATTTCAAGAAGTTTTTGGATGGGTTGCCAAAAATGGCGGTACATTCAAAAAACAAAAACAACGCTTAGGGGCGCTGTTTTTTGGCTGGTTTGAGTAAATTTTGCTATAATAAGTACAGCTTAATACTTTATTTTAAATAAAAAACATATGTTTTACATTTTCATCCCATTGATCGTGCTGGCCGTGTCGGTTTTGGGCAGTTTGTTAACAACGGGTGGTATGGTATGGTATGACACTTTGAATTTACCGGCAATCGCGCCGCCGGGAGGATTTATTGGGGCGGTGTGGACGGTGATTTTTATTCTGTGCGCGATCGCGGCGATTTGGTTTTGGCGGAAAAAGAAATTGGCGCGTGCGAGTAGTGATGCGCGTTTGAATAAGTGGATTGTCGGGCTGTTGATTACCAACGCGATTTTAAATGTCGGCTGGAGCTGGGTGTTTTTTAATCAACATTTGCTCGGTTGGGCGATAGTGGAAATGGTGGTTTTGAATTTGAGTAATTTGGCGCTGATGATTTTATTTTGGAAAAAATATCGCGTGGCGGCGTATTTGTGGATGCCATATTTTCTCTGGGTGAGTTTTGCGACTTATTTGGCGACACAGATATTTTTGCTTAATGGGTAGGAGAAAAACCGCTCCGATGTAAGTCGGGGCGGTTTTTGAAGTAGTCACAAAATGTAACCGGTTGAAAATATGATAGCAATTTTTACATCATCTCCAGCGTGGCTATATTCAAAATGGTGAGCGCGCTCTTCAGCGTCCTGCGGGCGGCGTTGGTCAGCGCGAGCCGCCATTCTCTTTGCGCCGACTCTAGAATCGGGCAGGCATGATAAAAAGTATTGAAATTTTGCGCCAAGTCGTAGGCGTAGTGGGCGATGGCGGACGGATTGTCATGGGTGAGCGCGGTAGTGATGGTTGTTTGCCAAGCGCCGATTTTTAACAGTAGGCCTCTTTCCGCTGGTTCTAAAACTGTCGGCGGCTGGGACGATATGCTGGTGGTCTGGGCAGCGGCCTCGCGCGCCTTTTCTAGCACCGATCCCGCCCGCGCGTAAGCGTAAAGCAAATAGGGTCCGGTATTGCCCTCAAAGCTGACTGCCTCTTTGGGGTCAAAGACCACATTTTTGAAAATATCTACGCTTAACAACCGGTATTTAATGGCCGCTAAAGCAATAATTTTGGCGCGGCGATTTATTTCATCAGTGTCCAAATCAGTATAGCGTTCAGCAACTTCTGTGTGTGCCAGCGCGGTGATTTCATCAATCAAAGTATCTGCGTCCACCACATTGCCTTCGCGGGATTTCATGCGACCTTCGGGCAGATTGACCATGCCGTAAGCCAAATGTTTGAGATTAGCCGCCGACGGAAATTTTAATTTTTTCAGCAAGTTAAATAAGACCTTAAAATGGTATTCTTGTTCGTTGCCGACCACATACACCGAGCCCTGCGGGTGAAAATCCTGCTCTTTGAGCCAAGCCAAGTACAAATCCTGGGTCATATAGACCGTGGTGCCGTCCGCGCGCAAAAGAACTTTTTCTTCCAGCCCTTCGGCGGTCAAATCCGCGACCACGGCGCCATCGGCGCGTTTTTGAAAAATACCATTTTGCACAGCGTCTTGGACGAGCTCGCGACCTTGGGTGTAAATCTCGCTTTCAAAATATTCTTTCTGGTGCTTAATGCCAAAATTTTTGTAGGTGGTTTTAAACCCGTCAAAAGCCCAGCGATTCATTTTTTTCCAGAGCGCGCGGACTTTCGGGTCGTCATTTTCCCAAGCGACCAGCATGGCTTGCGCTTGATTTTCTAAATCTGGGTTTTCTTTGAGCTTTTGGTTGTATAGAACATAAAAATCCCCGATCAGATGGTCGGATTTTTTGCCGGCTTTCTTAGGCGTGATACCTTTGCCATACAATTTGTAAGCCAGCATGGATTTACAAATGTGAATGCCGCGGTCGTTATTCAAATTGACGCGCTTGGCATTCCAGCCGTTTGATTCCAGCAGGCGGCAGTAACTCTCGCCGATGGCTAGGTTGCGCAGGTGTCCGAGGTGTAAGGGCTTGTTGGTGTTGGGCGAGGGGAATTCCACCACGATGGTCTGGCTGTTTTTGCGGGCTCGTCCGAAGGATTTTTTCATTGCCGGCGTGACGGAGTTTTTGGTCAAAAATTTAGCGCGCAGAAATAGATTGATATAGGGTCCGTGGATGGCGGATTTTTCCAGCCAGACGGAGGGTTTGAGAGCTTTTTTCAGTCGCTGCGAAATTTCAGCCGGCGCCAGTTCGAGGTCTTGCGCCAAGCGAAAACAAGGCAGGGCAAAATCTCCCCAAGTCGGATCGGGCGGGGTCTCTAGATAGCCAGCCAGCTTTTCTGGTGTGAGCTCGGGGATGATTTTCCGCAAGACGAGGGCTAATTTTCGGGCGACAGCATTTATCATATAGCTTTATTGTAGCGAAAATGGGGGAGAATGGCAATAAAGAAGCGCCTCCGGATGGGGGCGCTTTGATAATGGTGCCAGAATAGTTTGTTATTCTGTAATTTCTACTTTCTTCCGGCCAGGTGGTAGGGCGGTTAGGGGTTTCCCTGTACCATCGACCAGCACACAAACTCCCCCGCTATAACCTCGCCTGGTTGCCAGATAAAGCACCTCAGTGTCTTCGTCCTTGATGATTGTGCACTGGAGTCTGTCGCCGCCTTGAAGACTTGCAATACGGCAGCTACTGATTTCAGTAAAGCGAGAATCGCTTTCCTCGGTGGCTGTTTCTCTAGTTTTTTGTAGGGAGTGTTCCCATCTTTGACAGGATACCGAGACGAGAAATAAAAGAAACAATACGACGAGTAGTCTGGTTTTTAGCAAACCCTTCATTAGCTTAATCCTTTTTTGAAGTTGTGATTTTTAAACAACAAGATTCGATTACAACAATGTTTTATCATGCGCTATTGCAGGTGTCAAGCAGAGAGCGCATTGATAGGCCCTTTATCGTTTATATGCTATAATACCTCTATTAAGTAGTGAATTTATGCGAAATATTGGGGTTTGGGTCTGGCTGGGGATTTTATTGTTTTCGGTCGGAAGTGTGTTGGCGGCAGGGTCTGCCGGCGGGCAAGTTCCGGCGGTTTTTGGTGTGGTGGTGGGCGAAGATAACCGTCCGGAAGTGGCGGCGGAATTGTCGCGGGATTTGAATGGTGATGATTTGAAGTCTTGGGCGTGCGAGACGGCAAAGTATGGAGTCGGGCCATTGCTGGCGAAGACAAAGGCGCTGGAGACGGCATGGAAGGGTGTCGATATGAGTAGTGGAGCGGTAAACTGGAAAAATTATTTGTTGCCGGTAGAAGAAATCATGGCGCGGGAGGAGAAAATTTGTGGGGTGCAAAGTGGCGTGGAGGCAGTAGGCGAATTGCAGGATTTTTATGATTTAGCGGTGGCGGGGCGGGATAAATTTAAAAAAGATTTTGTACGAGATTTTAATGTTTGGGCGGGAGCGGAAGTGAGAGATGGAGAAATGGGGAAGGCGGATATTTCGGAGCTGGGGGCGCGTTTGAATAAGGCTTGGGCGAGTGAGTTTGACGTGGCGCCAGCGGCGGTGAAAAAAATAATGGAGAGTAAGAGAAAATTGCTGGGTGATTTTATAAGTGGAAAGCTGGAACAGGCGCGTGAACTGATAAAAAATAGCGAGGTTTTAAAGAGCGGGGTATTATTGGAGCAAAGCGTGAATGATGAAAAAGATTTGATGAATATTTTACAAAATGGAGATTTGAATAGTGAGCGTGAGCGGCAGTTGAAGGGTATTTTTGAAAATAAATGGGATTTCTTGCGGCAGCAGTTGGAGGCGGCAGAGGCGCTCCAACCGCGCGCCGTGGTAAAACAGATGTTGTTGAAGTTGCGGCAGGTTGGAGTGGAGCGGGACTTGAGCGGGTGGGTGCGTAGCGCGCGGCGCAATGAACGGGTGCGACTAAAAAATGAGGAGCGATGCGCCAATCAAGAAAAAAATTTCGCGGGCAAGGTGAGCGATTTTGAAAAATGCGTGGTGTGTCAGTCGGTGGCTAGTTTGCCAGAGCAAAAAGCTTACGAGGAGTTTTTGACTTTGAGACCGCTGGTGGAAAAGGCGCTGAAAATGACGCGCCAGGCCAAAGCGTATAGGGCGCCGTATGAGAAATTGGAGGCCGTGGAAGTGGAAAATTTTAAAAATGAATTGCAAAAGGCGTTGGATGATTTTTATCGGGCGCGGGAGGAGTATGATGTCGCCTATGGGGCTTACGAGGAAAATATAAATAATTTGCGGGAGGCGTGCGCGTATTTACGAGAGAGTGGCGATGGAAATAATCAAGAAGCGAAATGAAAATGACCTGGTCAAAAAAGAAAATAATATGGTTGGGGGCGGTGGTTTTGGTTTTGGCAGTTGCGGTTTATTTCGTCACGCGACGACAGGTACCATATTATTGGGGCGCGGGTCCGGAGGTGGCAAGGGTGGATTTGTCATTGTCGCCTTTGGGGACAGCGGAATGGCCGAATTTGAATTGGGATTTGAATTTGAATTGGGATTTGAATTTATCGACGGATAAAAGTGAAACGGATGCCGGTCAGGGGGCGGAAAACATGGTGTGGACGACGGAGAAAGGGCAGATAGATATGATAAAAATATGTGATTTGGTGAAAGGGCAAAAAATCGCCACAGGAATGATACTAAAAGGAGAGGCGCGGGGAAATTGGTTTTTTGAGGCCAGTTTTCCGTGGCGGCTGGAAATGGAAGATGGCCAGATAGTCGGGCGAGGGATAGCGACCGCGCAAGGCGAGTGGATGACGGAAGAATGGGTGTCTTTTGAGACGGAATTAAAATTCGAGGTGCCGAGTGGAAATGGGAGTTTGATTTTACAAAAAGATAATCCGTCGGGGATGATAGAGCATGACGACAGATTAGTGGTGCCGGTGAGTTTTTAAATTTATGTCGAGGTGTGTTAAAATATAAAGTGTAATGTAATTGATTTATTTTTTATGGCATACGACATTTTAGCTGTGGGGGGCGCGGTGCGAGATATCAGCTTTATCACCGAGCAAGGCCATATTTCCAAAGGCCGATCAGGAGTGGAGCTGCTGGGTTTTGAATTGGGGAGTAAAATAGGCTTGAAGCAGGTGGATTTTAATTTGGGCGGCGGAGCATGCAATACAGCAGTAGCTTTGTCGCGGCTGGGACTGAAGACGGGGGCATTGGTGCGCGTGGGCGCAGATAAAGAAGGTGAAAAAATAATGGATGATTTACGGGAGGCGGGGGTAGATGTCGGTCAGGTACAAATAGACAAGGAAGTATCCACAGGTTTCAGTTTCATTTGTCGTTGGGCACAAAAACGCAATCATGTGGCTTTTATGTATCGTGGGGCATCGGTGGATTTGGAGATCAAGGCGATGAATTTGAAAAAAGTAAAAACGGAATGGCTGGCCTTGTCTTCTTTGTCGCGGGCGGATTGGGAAAAGGATGTGGCAACATTATCACGTTGGGTGAAACGTGAAGGCGTGAAGTGGGCTTGGAATCCGGGCATTTTACAGCTGGCGGCAGGCGCGCGGGTTTTGAGGCCGTTTTTGAAACAGGTGGAGATTTTGACATTGAACGAGTCGGAGGCGCAGCGGCTGGTGTTTTCACAAAAAAGAATTTTGACGAAGTCGGCGCGGGAGTCTTTGATGG